>CALAZQ010000597.1 GCA_937926325.1 uncultured Planctomycetaceae bacterium
ACGATCCGGCAAACCAGGAAGGGTAGGCTCGGGGGTCGGCGAACGCTCGACGAGCGTTGGGCGTATCCTCGCCCCGCGAGGAGACTTTTGCCGCCCCCGAGCCGGCGATAGAAGGAGGATAGATACGCTCGAAAAGCCCGCTGTCAGCCGCCGACCACAGCCGGCCAGTACTCGGCGATCTTCCGCCGGAGGAAGGCGACGCTCCGTTCAAGCTGGTCCATGCCCTCGACGCCGTCTTCAATGCTGATCCAGCCACGAAAGCCACGGCCCGCCAGTTCGGTGAAGATGGCGTCGTAGTCGTTGAGCCCCTTGCCAATTTCACCGTGCCGCAGCCGGCGGGCATAGCCCACCGCCCCCTCCTCTTCCCGCCGCAGGTCGGCCAGGGTGCCCGATATCAGTGAGCGATCGCTGGCGTGCATCGTGACCACCCGGTGCGAAATCCGGCGGAGCAGTTCCAGCGGATCGTCGCCTGCCAGGAAGGCGTTGCTGGGGTCATAATTGACCCCGAAGTGCGGGCTGTCGATCGCCTCGACCAGGCTGCAGAACAGGTCCATCTTCTGGGCGAACTCGGGATATTCCCAGAAGTCATCCTTGTAGTGGTTTTCCAGGATCAGTGTCACGCCGCAGGCGGCCGCATGGGGCAGGCAGGCCTCGATCGAGTCGGCAGCCAGCCGGATGCCTTCGGCGGATGACAGTTCCGGCCGCCGCTGCCCGGAGAGCACCCGGCAATAGCTGCCACCGAGGCTGGCGGTCATGTCGATCCACCGCTTCTGCTTGGCGATCTCGCGGTCGCGGAACGCCTGCTCAGGATGCGTAAAGTCGGGTGAGCAGCAGAGCATCGGAATGGTCATGCCCTCGGCCTCGACCTCCCGCCGAAACCGGGTCCAGTTGGCCTCATCGGCCATCTCCAGGAAGCCGGCGTACCATTCCAGACCGTCGAGGCCCAGCGGCGCGGCCAGCCGAATCCAGTCTGACACCTGCATGCTGCCATCTTTGCAGAGGGCCTGCATGAAGGCCTTGGGAAAGGCAGCCAGTGGTGGCGCGGCGGGTTGTGTGGCGGCGGGTTGAGGCGTCATGGGCGGGGTGGTGGAACAGTCGTGGGGTTCTTGGGAGGGTTGCGGCCGATGAAGGGATGCTGCTCGAGGTCCACGACCTGGCCGCTGATCGGGCCGCACTCATCAGCCAGCCAATAGATCGCCGCCGCCGCGATCTCCTCCGGCCTGATCAGCCGGCCGGCGGGACAGAACTCTCGCGGCAGGTGGCTCGGCCAGTCTGGGGCCAGCCCGTCGGCCCGCTTGCGGGTCGCCTCGTTTTCGGTGAGCACCCAGCCAGGGTTGATCTGGTTGACCCGCACGCCCGCCTCGCGGAAGAGCACGTCTCCCAGGTTCCGGGTCAGTGTCATCAGCGCCCCCTTCGAGATCGCATAGGGCAGCAGGTTCGGCTCTCCGCACCAGGCGTTGACGCTGCCGATGTTCAGCACGCTGCCGCGGCTGGCCTGGAGCTGCGGCAGGGCGGCCTGGATCAGTCGCAGCGGCGCGAGGGTGTTGACGGCGAGGGTGCGGTCAAAGGCGGCCGCGTCGGTGGAATGAATGTCGCCGCTGGTGATGATGGCCGCGTTGTTGACGATCGAATCAAGCCGGCCAAAGCTATCGACCGCCAGTTGCACCAGCCGCTCGGGGCAGCCGTCGGCCGTGAGGTCTTCAACATGGCCTACCGCCCGGGCCCCGGCAGCCTCGACGGCGGCGACGGCAGGCGGGACAAGCTCGGCCAGCCGGTCGTGAATCACCACCGCCGCCCCCTCCGCTGCCGCCCGCAGGGCGATCGCCCGGCCGATCCCGGTGCCACTGCCGGTGACGATCACGACCTTCCCGGTGAGCCGACTCATGCTGAGGTTCCGTTGCAGGTGGGGCGGTGATCACGCGGGGGCGAGGACGCTCTTGACAACCTGTCCGCTGTGCATCTGCTCGAAGGCCTCGTGCCACTGCTCGAGCGGCCAGACCCCGCCGATGATCGGCTGGACATCGAGCCGACCACCGGCCAGCAACGCGATCACCCGCTCCCAGATCGGCCAGTTGTGGCTGAAGCTGCCCTGGAGCGTGACATTTTTCTGCACCAGTGGATCGAGCGAGAAGCCCAGCGGCTGCGGGCCCCAGCCCACCTTGGCAATCCAGCCGGCTGGTCGCACAAGGTCGAGGGCGATCTTGAGGGTGGCACTGGCCCCGGCGGCATCGACCACCCCGTCGCAGCCCAGGCCGTCGCGGTCGAGGGCCCAGGACCGGGCGTCACCGACAATCGTGTCGCAGCCATACTGCTTCGCCACTTCCAGCCGGCCCTGATCGGCCGGCAGTCCGACCACCGCCACCTCCGCCCCGCAGAGCCGGGCAATGGCGGCGCAGAGAATGCCGATCGTGCCCGGCCCCAGCACCACGACCCGGTCGCCCGGCTCGATGCGGGCGTTCTTGACCACCGCCGAATAGGCGACGCAGCAGGGCTCGGTCAGGCAGGCCTGCTCAAAGGACAGACCGGCAGGCAGGCGGTGGAGAATTCGGGCGGGCACGCAGACAAACCGCGTCATCGCGCCGTTGACGCCGTACCCAAACCCCTTGCGGCTGGGGTCGAGGTTGTAGAGCCCGCGGCGGGTCAGCGGGCTGTCGGGGTCGATGATCGCGGCGGTCTCGCTGACGACGCGATCACCTTCGTGCCAGCCGGTCACGCTGTCACCGACTGCGACAATCGTGCCGCCGAACTCATGGCCGAGGACGACCGGATAGTTGACCGGCCAGGAATGGTCGCCGGTCCACTGGTGGAGATCGCTGCCGCAGACACCGACATTGGCGACCTCAAGCAGCACATCGTGAGAGCCGATTTCGGGAACGCCGACTTCACGGAGTTCGACCGAGCCGCGATCAGCGGCAAAGTTGACAACAGCGGTTGGCATCGAGGTGTTCCAGGGAGACAGCTTTTGTGCCCCGGTACATTACCACTGGCCGGTTGCCATCTCTGTCGTGAAAGCGACATCTCCTTCAGGGTCTCGCAGACCGCGGCGCCAGCGGCAGTTGGGGTGCCGACGGTTTTGACCGGTGGGCAATCAGTCGTCGCGTGAATCCCCCGCACGATACCGGCTGGCCTGGAGGCGACCGATTGGCTGCTGGAGGCGGGCGATGGAGCTGTCCAGGGCTGTGCCGGCAGGAGCGGGAGACGCGGCATGGCTCCCGCCCAAACGCACCGCTGCATGCGACCCCGACTTCGGCTCGCCGATCCGGATTGCTTCAGAATGAGCCCGCCGCTGATCCCCTCTG
>CALAZQ010000598.1 GCA_937926325.1 uncultured Planctomycetaceae bacterium
TGCCGGCGGCTGCCACCCTGCTCGTCATGACCATCGGTAGTCTGTTGATCCTCGCCTGGCGGGTCACCGCGCCGGCCAAAGCCTGATACCCCCTCAGCTGTCTCCATGCTCGCACTCCAGCACGTCACCAAGCTCTACGGGTCGGTGATCGGCGTCAATGACGTCTCGGTCGAACTCGGCCAGGGCGCCCACGGCCTGCTCGGTCCCAACGGGGCCGGCAAGACGACACTGCTGGGTCTGATCACCGGCCAGCTGCGGCCGACCATCGGCACCGTGCGGGTCTTTGGTGAGCGGCCGTTTGGCAACCCGGCCATCCTGGCCCGGATCGGCTATTGCCCGGCAGCCGATCTGACCGAACGCAAGGCGACGCCGCAGGAGTGGGTGACTTATCTGATGCGGTTGAGCGGCTTTGATGCGACGGCGGCCCGGCAGCGAGCCGACCTGGCACTGGAAGAGGTCGGGCTGGCTGAAGCCAGCCGCCGCCCGCTGGCAACCCTTTCCAAGGGCATGCGGCAGCGGGCCAAGCTGGCGGGGGCCTTTGCCCACGAGCCCGACCTGCTGGTGCTTGATGAGCCCTTCGACGGCCTCGACCCCGTCGCCCGGCATGATCTGGTGAGCCTTGTCCGGCACTGGGCCCGGGACCGCAGCCTGCTGGTCGCCAGCCATCTGCTACATGAGGTTGAGGCCCTCCATGCCGACCTGGCCGTGATCCTCGGGGGCCGACTGGTGGCCAGTGGATCGGCGGCCGAAATTCGCGGCCTGATCGACGCCCTGCCGTCAGAGGTGCGGTTTCAAACGGACGAGCCCGGCCGGCTGGCTGAGCGGGCCTGCGGTGCCGGCGTTGTCGAAACCCTGCGGATCAGCGGCAGCGACTCACTCATCATCGGCACCCGCCAGGCCGATCAACTGGCCGCGGTGGTGGCGGCGGCGGTCCGCGACGGGATCACCGTTCACGAAGTGGTGGCGGCCGACCGGACGCTGGAAGGCATCTTCGGCCGACTGGTTCAGCTGCATCGGGGGATCGAGGCATGACGGCTGACCACCTCACCACTGCTGCCAGCCGGAACGGGCCGCCCCCGCCCGGCCACTGGCTGGGCACGGCTGCTGCGGTGATGCGGTTTCAGCTCGATCGGCTGCTGACCCGACCCCGGCTGGCGATGGCCCTGATCGGAGCGATCTTTCCGGCAGCCGTGATGTTTGCCGTCATCCGCACCGCGCCGCTGGAACGGAATATGGCCGTGGTGATGATCTACGCCCTGATCCCTGAGGCCCTTTGCGTGCTTGGCCTGCTGGTGACAATGTGCCCGGTCGTTGCCGACGAGCTTGAGCGGGGCACCTGGATTCATGTGGCGGTGCGGCCCGGTGGCCGCCGCAGCCTGCTCTTGGGCACCTTCGCTGCGGCAGTCATCTGGACCGGCAGTGTCGCCGTGGCCGGGCTGCTGCTGACCCTGCTGGTGGCCCAGGTCAGCCAGCCGCTGCCGCTGACGGTGATGTTTCTCGGGCTGATCGGGCTCTCCTGCGTCGGCCGGGCGGCGCTGTTCACGCTGCCGGCCGTGATCCTGCCCAAGCGGGCCCTGATCGCCAGCGTCGGTGTCGCCTTTGTGGTTGAATATCTCGCCGGTTTCCTGCCGGCGGTCGTCAATCAGCTGACGGTCAGCCTGCGGCTGCGGAGCCTGCTGGTTGAGTGGATGGCCTGGCGGCGGGAACTGCCGGTTGAGATGACATTATTCGTCGATGACAACCCGGCGTCGGTGCAGGTCGCCGCAGTGTTGATCCTGGTCGGCGTGCTGCTGGGGGTGGCCAGCTTCATTCTCAACCGCCGCCAGTTTCCACCGAGCGTGGAGGGCTGATGGAGGCCGCACCAGTTACCCCACCAGCCGGCGATCCGGTCATTGAGGTGACCGATCTCGTGAAGGAATACCGCGGCAGCGACGGCAGCGTCGTGCGGGCGGTGGCCGGGCTGTCGCTGGCAGTCGCCGCCGGTGAAATCGTCGGCCTGCTGGGGGCCAATGGCGCCGGCAAGACGACCACGCTGCGGATTATCGCCACGCTGCTGAAGCCGACAGCCGGAACGGCCCGGGTCTGTGGCCACGACAGCATTGCCGATCCGGTCGGCGTGCGACGGTCGCTGGGCTATGTCTCGGCCACCACCGGTGTCCCTGACCGGCTCACGGCCCGGGAACTGTTGTCCTCGTTTGGCCGACTCAACGGGCTCACCGAAGCCGAGGTGACCGAGCGGGTTGACTGGTTGATCGATACGCTTCGCCTAACCGGCTATGCCGATCGGCCGGCCGGCCGGCTGTCGTCGGGCCAACGGCAGCGGATCTCCCTCGGCCGGGCACTGGTTCACGATCCGCCGGCCCTGGTCCTTGACGAGCCGACCAACGCCCTCGACGTTGTCGGCTCCCGCGATCTGCTCGATACGCTCGAACGACTGCGTGAGACCGGCCATGCCATCCTGCTGTCGACCCACCGGCTGCATGAGATTGAACACCGCTGCAACCGCTTCGTGGTGATCGACGCCGGCCAGGTCGTGGCCGCCGGCACCCGGGCCGAACTGGTCGGCGGCAGTGGCGACCTGGAGGCAGCCTTCTTTCGGGCCGTCGAGGGAGGGTCGCCGGCATGAGAGGATCGGTCGCCCCGCTGCGGGCCGCCTGGTCGTTGGCCCGGCGGGACCTGCTCGAGTTTCTGCGGGATCGCCGCACGGTGGTGGTGACGCTGCTGCTACCGATGGTGACCTATCCGTTGGTTGCCCTCTCCAGCGCCCTCGGCGTGCGGACGGCACTTCAAAGCACCGCCGAGCGGCAGGTCGCCACGCCGTTGTCGCTGGTCCTCAGTGGCCCCGAGGCCCCGCTGCTGGCTGCCCGGCTGGGGCAGCTGCTGCATGAGGCCGCCGATACCCCGCCCCCCGAGTGGCCGAGCGACGTCTTTGCCGAGATTGAGCCGCCGCCACGGGCTGAGGAACTGCTGGCCGCGGGCAAGGTCGATCTCTGGATCGATGTGCCGGCCGGCTTCACCCGCGGGCTGGCTGAGTTCGGCACCGTCAGTATCGAGGCCCGGGTGTCGGACAGCCAGCCGGCTGACCAAAAGACCCGTGACCAGTTCCGGGCGCTGATCACCAGCCTGGCCGAACGGGTCCGCCGCGAACGGATGGAAGCAGCCGGCGTGCCCCTGAGCCTGTTTGAGCCGATCGAGTTGAGCTTCACCGGTAAGCCGGTCACCAAGCAGGCGGTGGCTGACCGCAGCGTCGTCGCCCCGGTGGCCGGCGCCATCCTGGTGCTGCTGGCGGTGCTGACGATGACCGGTGCCTTCTATCCGGCCATCGATGCGATTGCCGGGGAGAAAGAACGGGGCACGATCGAAACCCTGCTGATCGTCCCCTGCGGTGCAGGCGACATTGTGTTCGGGAAGTTCCTGGCCGTCTTCGGTGTCACCCTGGCAACGCTGGCGGCTAACGTCATCTCCATTCTGCTGACCATTCTTGTCTCGCTGCGATTCCTGCCGGGAGCCTCCGTCGGCTACTACCTGCAGAACATCGGCGGTGGCACCCTGATCACGCTGCTGGCCTTCGTCGGCCTGTCGGCGGTAGCCGCTGCGATGAGCCTGGCGGTCACCACCGCTTCAAAGAGCGTCAAGGAAGCCCAGAACACCCTGACGCCAGTGATTTTGATGGTCAGTGCTCTGGCGGGGGTGGCAATTGTGCCGGGCATCCGCAGCGATGGCTTCGTGCCGGCAGTTCCTTTCGCCGGCCAAGTGGTCGTCTCGCGGACCGCCCTGACCCCACCGCCCACGCAGCCAGCGACGATCACCGCCGAACTGGCGAGGGATGCCGGCCTGCCGCAGTTGCAGACTCCTGACACCGGCCCGGCCGCCGCCCTGCTGCCGCTGCTGGTGACGCTCTGCTCGAGTGGGCTGGTCACCCTGGTGCTGCTGCGGGGCACGGCCGCCATGCTCACCGACGAAGAGATCCTGTTCCGGGGCCCCGATGCCGCCGGCGGATTCCGGCGACCACCGCGGCGGACGGTGCCAGGAGTGATCCACGGCGGGCTGGCCCTCGCCCTCGGCCTGGCGGGACTCTGGTATGCCCAGGGCTTGAGCCCACCCGACATCGTGCTGGCCATTCCGGTGCAGCAATTGGCGGTCGTCCTGCCGCTGGTGGTCTTGCTGTGCTGGCAGCGGGTCCGGCTGCGGCGAACCTTTGCCCTGCGGTGGCCGGGGGTCGGGCACGGGGTTTGGCGACTGGCCAGCGGCATTGCCGCCCTCGCCGGTGGGCTGCTGGTCGGCGGCGGGCTGTTTGTGCTGGGGGCGGCGGCGCTGCTGCGGTTTGGTGGAGTCGAACTGTCGCCAGCCATGCGAGAGCTGTCGCAGCGGCTGCTGGGGCTGATGCTGGAACAGCCGTGGTGGCTGGCCTGGGGCTTGATGGCGGTGCTGCCGGCCTGCCTGGAAGAGCTGCTCTTCCGCGGCTGGGTGCTGGCTGCCTTCACCGGCACCCAGCCCTCCCGCCGCCGGATGATCGTCGCCGTCGTCGCCCAGGCCGCCTGCTTTGCCATTTTTCATCTGCTGCCCGAACGCATGCCCCAGACCTTTGTGCTCGGCCTCGCCCTCGGCACGATTGTCCTGGCCACCGGCAGCCTGCTGCCGGCGATTCTCTGCCACATCGCCAACAATTCCATGCCGCTGCTGTTGCTCTACGGGTCCGGGGCGGCCGCTGACGGGGCGGCGACGCAGGACCTGACCCAGGAGATGGCAAGCCTCTCGGTACCGCCGCTGGCCGTGGCCCTGGCCGCTAGTGCGGTGCTGCTGGGTGGGCTATTGATTGCCTTGACCGGCTGGCTCAAGCGACACAGGCGGTTCGCCGGGCTGGTCGCTGGCTGCCTGCTGGTCGCAGCCGGGCTGACGCCGTCGGCCGTCCAAGCGGCGGAGAAGCCACCGTCAGCTGCCGCAGCTGAAACAGCCGCCCCGTTGCGGGTGGCCATCATGCCGATCAAGGGCCTGGTTGAATTGGTGGGCGAGCGGCCGCAGGGCTATTCAATCGATCTCTGGAATGAATTGGCTGGCCGGATCGGTGCCCAGACAACCTTCGTTCAGATGACATCGATAGAAGAGCTGTTTCAGGCCACTCAGGCTGGCGCAGTCGATGTACTGCTTGGCCCGCTAGCGATGACCGAGCAGCGGGAGCGGCTGGTCGACTTTACCCATCCGGTGGCCCACTCGGGGCTGCGGATCGCCGTTTTGCGAGAGAGTGGGAGCGGCCTGCTGGAGGCGCTCGCAGCCCTGCTCTCGTGGGAACTGCTGACGATTCTGGCCGGGGTCATCGGCACGATGGTGTTGACCGGGCACCTGCTCTGGTGGTTTGAGCGGCGGCATAACGCCGAGTCATTTCCGGCCCGCTATCCCCGTGGTGTCTGGGAGGCCGTCTGGTGGAGCACCAGCACGATCATCAC
>CALAZQ010000599.1 GCA_937926325.1 uncultured Planctomycetaceae bacterium
GATGAAGCTGATCAGCCGGATATCACCACCACAGTTGGGACACGTCAGCGGAAACGCCTCACCCACCCGTGCCAGCGGCTTCGTTTAAGGGGGGCAGGTCACCGCTGCCTGCCTTCTTGTCTGTCGATGTCGGTTCAGCCATTGCATTCATTCAAGAAAAAACCGCGGCCACCCAGTGGGTGGCCGCGGCATACGATCCGTTGAAAGCCTGACGATTCAAGCCTTCAGCTCAACAAGAATCACTCGGTCGAACCACCGCCAGCGGTGGCGACGGCCCGAATGAAACCGATGTGGAACACATCGCGAACTTCGTCCCACGCCGAGGCGTTGACCACGCAGTCGTCGAACGGGGCGAGACCGTGTTCCCGATAGGCACCGATCCAGCCGTCACCCTGGTTGCCGTAGCCACCGGTGTCGTTGATCCGCCGGGTGCCGAGGTCGGCCATCAGCACCTGGCCGTAGCCACCACCATTGAGGGTCAGCGCGCCGGAGGCGTGACTGATCTTCTTGGTGGCGTGCAGCGGGACGATGTCGTTCGTCTCGTGCTTCTTGCCGGTGAAGCTGCCTTCGGTCGCGGTGGCGGCCATGCCGTCACAGAAGCTCTCGACGGCAAAGTCACCAGCCCGGGTTACCTTCTTACGGCCGCTGGCATCAACAAAGAAGTTGATGGTGTTCGCAATCGCGGCGGAGATGCTCGTCTCACTGCCATCACCAGCCCGGGCGGCACCGATCAAACCGATCCGGTCGGCGGTGGCGAGCGAATCAGCCAAGTGCTCGGCTGAGAGCGGACCGTCGCCGTCCAGCGGGCATTTGCTGCCGTCTTCACTGCTTGCGTCGTTCGCGTAGACATTCGTGCCACTCGGCAGGTTGTCACCGCGGACGAACACCCAGGTGGTGGCGTAGTTGGTGTTGTAACCATCATCCCACACCTTGGCGTTCTCGATCGAGTTGCCAAAGTAGGTGGTGCCCTGAGCCTGAGTTTCGGTTGTAATCGTCGTGCCATCGTATGTCACCGAAAACATGCGGCCAGCACCCCAGCGACCGCCGGTTTTTACGGTACCGCCATTGAGATCAGCCGATGTCGAACCACCAGCGGCGTCCGAGAACTTCTCGTTGATCTTGTGCCGGTTGGTGACGTCGAGCGACTTGCCTGGGTTTGAAACCTTGCCATTGACGAGGTCGGCAACCCAGCCGATCTTGCGGATGTCACCGTCACGGTAGTGGTCATAAGCCGACGAGCAGAGCCGGCCGAGGTTGTCTTCCGACTGGAAGATCGCGAAGCCACGACCAAAGCCAGAAAGGTTGCTGGCGCTGGCGGCAGCGTTTGCCGAATCACGAGCAGCGGAGAGGCTGGGCAGCAGGATGGCGACCAGCACGCCGATGATCGAGATCACGACGAGCAGTTCGACGAGCGTGAAGCCCGCACGACGGCTCAAGGGAAATCGAAGGGACATGGAAAACTCCTGTGGAGAGGTTCTTCAAGCGGTGTCGGCCACAGAACATCTGTGACTTGCGACGCGGGCAGTATCGGCAGGGAATGTTCAGATGCAATGACTTGGTCGTGAGAAATCAATGAGGACGGAAAAACGCCGGTGGAATGCTGACGGCGGGTTCGAACGCGGCCTGCCGCTTCTTCCTGTTGTTGGGACGGCCCTGCTCACGGTGCTGGCCTATTTACCGGCCATGCAGGGCCCGTTTCTCTTTGACGATCTCTCTGAAATCGCCGAAAACCCTGCCCTGAACGTCCTCTGGCCGCCAACCGCCGCCATGTTTGACGGCGGCGAACTCCCGCACCGGCCACTGCCCTACTACACCTTTGCCCTTAACCGCGTGCTTTTCGGCCGCGGGCCGCTCGGCTTTCACGTTGTCAACCTCGCCCTGCACCTGACCAATGGGCTGCTATTGGGGGGGCTTGTGCAGCTGAGCCTACGGGTGGTGACCACGCTTCCGGCTGCGACGCGACAGTTTGTCGCCTGGGCGACAGCGACCATCTGGTTGGTTCATCCGCTCCAGACGCAGGCGGTCAGCTATGTCTATCAGCGGATCGAACTGCTGACGGCGGCCATGTGCCTGCTCTGCCTGCTCGGCCTGGCCAAGGCGGCCACGAGTGTCGACCGGCACCGCTCCCGATGCTGGTCGCTGCTTGCGATCGTGGCTGCGGCTGGTGCGATGGCCTCGAAGGAGTCGGCGGTGGTGCTGCCGATCATCGCGGTGCTCTATGACCGGCTGATTCTGTCACGGTCGTGGCGGCAGGTGGCTGGCCGCTGGCCCCTTCACGCTGCGCTGGCTGCAAGCTGGCTGGTGCTCGCTGGTGTTATCAGCCATGAACAGCATCGCTATCCCGAGTTTGGGGCTGGCCCCAGCCTTTCCGACCGGCTGCTCTATCTCTGGAACCAGCCGGCCATCATCGGCTGGTATTGCTCGCTGCTGGTCTGGCCCGCCGGCCAGAGCCTTTCGCACGGCACGCCACTGCGTTCCGACTGGTGGCTGGCCGGGCCGTTTCTGGTGGCGGCGGCCTGCTTCGGTGGCGGGCTCTGGCTCGCCCGCCGGCAGCCGGGTGTCGCCTTTTTGATCCTCACGTTCTTTCTGCTCCTGGCGCCCACCTCAAGCCTGCAGCCGGTTCACGATCGCTGTGTCGAGCACCGCATGTACCTGCCCTCGGCAGCGCTCATCCTCAGCCTTGTGCTGGCAGTGTCGGGGCTGGTGTCGGCGAAGCGAGCCGGCTGGCAGGCAACGCTGGCGGTGCTTGCTGTTGCCAGCCTGCTGGCCACGGTGACAGCCCTTCGCAACACCGTCTACGCCTCGCCACTGGCCGCCTGGAGCGATGCGGTCGCCAAGTCACCCGGCAGCATGCGGGCCCATGCCCGGCTGGCCACTGAACTTTCCCGCCTTGGCCGGCATGCCGAGGCGGTTGAGCAGGCCCGGCAGGCGGTGGCCATTGAGCCGACCAACGTGGTGCCCCAGGCGGCCCTCGCGGCGGCCCTGCTCAACGCCGGCCAGCCAGCCGAGGCGGCGCAGGTCTGCGAGCAGGGGCTGGCAGTCACAGGGAATCGCTGGGCCAATCCGGTTGCCTTGCGGCTGCTGGCCTATCTCGGGCTGGCCCGCGAGCGGCTGGGCGATCGGTCAGGCCGGGAGTTGCTCAAGCAGGTGCTGGAC
>CALAZQ010000600.1 GCA_937926325.1 uncultured Planctomycetaceae bacterium
TGGAAAAGGCTGAGAAGGACAAGTTGGCGGCGAAAAAGCGGCTCCTCGAGGTGCCCCCACCACCCCCGCCGCCGGACAAAGAAGACCTTGCCAGTGTCAAAAAGCGGCAACTCGAGATCGACGAGTTATTGAAGGAGATCAAAGAGGTCGAGGGCAAGATCGCCGAACGCAAAAAAGAACCGGAGCAGTCAATCACGATTATGCCGGCGAATCGCGGTGGCGGTATCCCCCGCGAGCCGGTCTTCGTTGAGGTTAATTCCGAGGGCATCGTCATTCAGCCCGACGAAAAAAACTTCAAGAAGGTCTTCGGCGACGAGAACCCCCGGAAGGTTCCGGTCGATAAGGTTGCCGGCGATCCCGAATTTAAGAAACTGCTCAACCATGCGCTGACCGATAAACGGGCGATCATTACGTTCCTGCTGCGACCAGACGCCGTCGATAATTACAATAAAGTCCGAGGCATTGTCCTCGGATTTGAAAAGCAAAATCAGAACAAGCTGGTAGAGGCCATTCTGCCCAGCGGTGACAAGGTGCTCCGTTCAATCAGTGGCAAGGTGCCCCTTCCGGGTGAGGGTGTACTCGATTTTTCGAAGGCGAACTGACCGACCTGAAGAACGTCTCAAGAAGTGGAGTGAGGAGGTAACAATGGCTCGACGACGCTCGAAAACATCTGCCACCGGCGGCAACATGGATTCGCTTCTCGATGCTCTGACGAACGTGGTCGGCATCCTCGTGATCGTGCTGGTGGCGGTGCAGATCTCCAGCCAGGAAGCTGCCAGGCGGATGGAGGAGATGATCGAAAAGATTGATCCCGAAGAGCAGAAAAAAATTGAGCAGCAGGCGGAGGAGGCCAAGGCCAAGATCGAGCAGGTGACCCAGGCGATTGCCCAGGAGAAGAAACAGGAGAAGATCGACCCGGAAAAGCTGCTGCGGGCCTTGCGGGATGACATCGAGGCAGCAGAGAAAAAGGCCAAGGCTGACCGCATTGCGGCTGAAACTGCCGAGAAGGCTGCTGAGAAGGCCAAACTTGAGGCGGAAAAACTTCGGCAAAGGCTGATGGCCCAGCTTGCGAAGCTGGAGGAAGAGGCGAAGGAGTACACCGTTGCCCGTGACGACCTGATCGCGCAACTCAAGAAGACAAAAATTCCCGTCCCGCCGCCGCCCAAGGAGGTTCGCCCCCCCACCCCCCGGCCGCCGATGATCGATCCGCAGACCGGGAAGGCTCAGCTTCAGCGCCGCGATGTCTTCGTCAAGAACGGTCGAGTGATTCCGATCATCGACCCCGGTGATGAAATGAAGAATGCGGTGAAAAATCGGATCGAGTACATCATCGCTTCAAGACGGCTGCCGAAAACGCCCGACAATTGGCTGCCAAATGCGGAGGCAGCGAAGGTGGTGGTCGATGAATTCAACAAAAACCCGCCGCGGCTGAAGAATTTCTCAGCTGAATTGACACTCGTAGGCAAAGCCCCGCAGCAAACCCTTCAGATCGTCCTGACCCCGACCGAAGAGGCTGGTGAACCACCGGATCAGGCGATCCGCGGTTGGTTTCGCCGGACCATATTCGGAACTCAGCGGAAGTATTATCTGAATTATCGGGTGGCGACAGATTCGTTCGAGGAGTATCTCGCGATTCGAAAAGTGACCGACAACGAGCAGTTCTTTGCTGGCTGGAAGCCAGAAACAAACTTTGTGCTGTCGCAGAGCTCGGGCTTTCGAGCTGGCGTCAAGCCACCGCCGGCACCGCCACGACCACCGGCACCGCGGAAACCTGGAACCGTCACAAATGTGCTTGATTGAGTGATAGGTGACCGCTGGCTCCGGGGCAGAAGATCACCGGCCCGGCGACGAAACGGGGCCTGGCGAAACTGCTGGGCTGTTCCGGCCGCTCTCCTCCTGGGAGTGGCCGTGCCGGGGTGCTGGACGGATGCTCGCAATGCCACCAGCCGCGTCGCCGGTTTGTCCATGGCGCCCGCTCTGCTTGATGGCGACCAGATTCGCTGGGAGCCAAGCGGCAGCAACCTGCTGCCTGCACGACTCAGCCGGGTGGTCTGTCAGCCACCTCACGAAGGCGTCGCTGTCAAACGGTTGATCGGCTTCGGCGGTGAGCGGGTCTGCTGTCGCTCGGGTGAGCTCAGTATCGACGGCTCGAGAGTGAAAAAGTCTCCTCCCCAGCTTGCTGAGTTGGCCGCGGCAGTCTGCGGTGATCCCGCGGCTTGGCAGCCTCAGTCACAGTGGTGGCAACAAATCGGCGACTGTTGGAAATCAGCTGGAGTTCCAGCTGACCAACTTGCTTGGCTGCGGTTCGAACCCGACGGCAGGGACAGCCGATTAGCCGGAGGCCGCGGCGTCTTCTATGACGATTCACCCTGGCTTGAGGCAGAGCGACGGCGGCTCGAGGTTGTTCGGGATGTCGGGCTCGCGGCAGTGTTCGAGGTGAAATCCCTGCCCGGCAGCACCAGTGAGGTTGTGCTGCAAGTCGGCCACCAGACAGCTCGAGTCGGGTTGCGTGGCGGGGGACGACTGGCCTGTGTCGCCGGCCTCCTCGATGGCCGGTTTGTGGTGGCGGCCTGGCCGCTGCGGGGTGGTGCCGATGGCGTGCCGCTGCCGGCAGATAAGCTGCTCGGCGCTGGCAGGCAGCTATTTCCTGTGGGACTCCCCGACCGCTGGCAGCAGGCTGTGCCGATTCCCGAAGCTGCTCAGCCGATGCCTATTCAAATTGGGGTCCGAACCCTCACAGAAACGGCTGGGTTCACCATCAGCCGCCTGCTCATCTGGCGAGATGTCCACTGGCTGCCACATGGCGTCCAGGCCTGCTGGGAGGTTCCCCCGGGAGATGTCTTCCTGCTGGGAGACTGCCCTGCCGCCAGTCGTGACAGCCGCCAGTGGGGCTCGCTTCCGGCTGCGGCAGTTATCGGCCGGGTGGTGGCCGCTGCTGAAGCTTCAGCGTCGGGGGCAAAGCCGGTCGGCTTCGTGCAGCACAGTCAGGGAGTCGGCCTGACGGATGAGCCGGTTGACGGCATCAGGGCTGTCGGCATGGCCGATGTCGAGGCTTTCGACCGTCTCTTCATCGAGCCCGGAGAAAAGCACCAGCCGGCGGTCGCCGAGGGCCCGGGCAAACAGCAGGGTCTGCAGGGCCTCCCCCACAATCGCCGG
>CALAZQ010000601.1 GCA_937926325.1 uncultured Planctomycetaceae bacterium
AGAGCACCACGTTGCCAACGTGGTTGTCGTGGGTTCGAATCCCATCACCCGCTCTGCCCGGTGATTCTGCCAGGACGGTTCAGCGGCTCTGTTACCATTCGGCCGCCGCTGTGGTCCCGGGCTCGGTTCGGCTGGGCCGAACATTGTCCTGGCCGACCCGGGCGGTGCCCGATGAGGCTGGTGGCGAAAGCCGTCGGTCCACAGCTTTTATCTCCTCCGTCCCACTTCTCGTTCCGCCCCACCCGCTTTTAGCCGGCAACACCGATGTCAGACGAATCTTCCGCGGTCCTCGAACCCCAGTCCCTCAAACTTGACGTGACGGTCGAAGAACTCTCGACCTGCCAACGCAAGGTCAAGGTTTCGATTCCTCGGGAGGAGATCGACCGCTATCACGAAGAGGCGGTGGGCGACCTGATGCCGACCGCCCTGCTGCCCGGCTTTCGCCCCGGCCGGGCCCCACGAAAACTCGTCGGCAGTCGGTTCAAGACCGAACTCAACGATCAGATTCGCTCCAAGCTGCTCAACGACGCCCTCACCCGGGTGACCGAACAGGAGAAGCTGGCGCCGATCAGCGAGCCCGACCTCGATGTCGCTGCAGTCATGCTGCCCGATGAGGGACCGATGACCTTCGAGTTCACCATCGAGGTTCGGCCCGAATTCGAGATGCCCGAGTGGAAGGGGCTGGCGATCGAACGGCCGGCCCGCGAGATCGACGACGCCGACGTCGATGAGGCGCTCGCCAATCTGCTGCGGGAACGGGGCCGGCTGGTGCCGGCCAAGGGCTCACCCGCGGTGGGTGACCTGGTGGTGGCCAACCTGCGGTTCACCGGCGCCGACGGCAAACTGCTGTCACACGCCGAGGAGATGGAGATTGTCGTCCGGCCGAAACTGTCGCTGGCCGATGCCGAGGTTGATGGCTTTGGCGAGCTGCTGGCGAAGGCCAAGGCGGGCGAGACCGTCAGCTGTGAACTGACTGTCTCGGACGAGGCGGCGGTTGAAGAACTGCGGGGCCAACCGGTCACCATGGAACTGGAACTGCTCGACCTCAAGCGGTTTGAGATGCCCGAACTGACGCCCGAACTGCTGGCCGATCTGGGCGACTTCGAATCGGCAGACGACCTCCGCGAGGCGATCCGCAAGCAACTGGAAAATCAGCTCGGCTGGCATCAGCGGAAGCAGGTGCGGCAGCAGGTGTCGTCGTCGCTGACCGCCTCGGCAACCTGGGAACTGCCCCCCGACCTGCTGCGGCGGCAGAGCCAGCGGGAGCTGGAGCGGTCGATCCTGGAACTCCGCCGTAGCGGCTTCGACGACGATTCGATTCGTCGCTACGTCAACGAACTGCGGCAGTCGGTGATGGCCAGTACCGCCCGGGCCCTGAAGGAGCACTTCATCCTCGAGAAGATTGCCGAGGCGGAGAACGTCGCTGACTCACCGGCCGACTACGACGCCGAAATCCGGGCCATCGCCGCCCAGTCGGGCGAGTCGCCCCGGCGGGTGCGGGCCAGCCTGGAGCGACGGGGACTGATGGATGTCCTCCGCAACCAGATCATCGAGCGGAAAACGATCGATCTGATCACCTCGGAAGCGAAATTCACCGATATTCCGTTCGAATTTCCGAAGCCGGATGCCGAGGCGATCGACCATGCCGTCTGCGGGGTGGCCGCGGGTGAGGACGAAATTCCCACAACCGCCGTTGCCCGCGAGAGCCAGTCCGAGTAATCACTCGGCTGTGCCCGTCCTTCCGTCGCCCACCCGAGAGCCCCTCATGCCAACCCCTTGGTTTGCCCAGTTTCCCAGCACCGGCCCCGTTGACCCGGTTGCCGCCAGTGCCCATCGCGACTACCAGCGGCAGCGGCAGATGACCCTCGGCGATCTGCTGCTGGAGAACCGGATCATCCTGCTGCAGGGCGAAATCTATGACGGCAACGCCAACGAACTGGTGATGAAGCTGCTCTATCTGCAGAGCGAGAACCGGCGGAAGGACATCCACTTTTACATCAACTCACCGGGCGGCAGTGTCACCGCGACGATGGCAATTTACGACACGATGCAGATCCTCTCCTGCCCCGTGGCCACCTACTGTGTGGGCCTCGCCGCCAGTGGCGGGGCGGTGCTGCTCGCCGGTGGTGAGAAGGGCAAGCGGTTCGCGCTGCCCCATGCCAAGGTGATGATCCACCAGCCCTACGGCCAGGTCGGCGGCCAGATCAGCGACATCGAAATTCAGGCCGACGAGATTCTCAAGACCCGCAGCGTGCTCAACGAAATTCTTGCCAATCACACCGGCCAGCCGATCGAACGGATTGCCAAAGACACCGACCGTGACCGCTACCTCAACGCCACCGAGGCCAAGGAATACGGCATCGTCGACGACATCCTCAGCAAGCCCCCAGTCGAAGAAGAGCCCGACCTCGACTGATCACTCCCCGCTCTCTGGAACCTTACTTTCATGCCCCTGATTCCCTACGTCATCGAAAAAAGCGGCCGCGAAGAGCGGGCGATGGACATCTACAGCCGGCTGCTGAAGGACCGGATTGTGTTCCTCGGCACGCAGGTCAACGACGAAATGGCCAACGCCATCGTCGCCCAGATGCTGTTCCTGCAGACCGATGACCCCAAGAGCGACATCCACCTCTACATCAACTCACCCGGCGGCAGTGTGACGGCCGGGCTGGCGATTTATGACACCATGCAGTTCGTCACCTGCGACGTGGCGACCTACTGCATCGGTCAGGCCGCCTCGATGGGGGCGGTGCTGCTGGCCGCCGGCACGGCCGGCAAACGGCGGGCCCTGCCCAACGCCCGAATCATGATCCACCAGCCGCTTGCCGGCATGGAGGGCACGGCCGAAGAGATCATGATTCACGCCAAGGAATTTCGGAACGTCAAAAGCAAGCTCAATACGATCCTGCTGAAGCACACCGGTCATCCCCTCGAAAAGATTGAGGAAGACACCGATCGGGACCGCTTCATGTCGGCGCAGGAGGCGTGCGACTATCGGCTGATCGACGAGGTGATCGAACAGATGCCCACCGGGGGCTGACCCTGACGGCATCCTGCGTGAGCCGCAAGGAGGCGGGTCATGAGGTTTTGCAGAAAACAGCGGGCCCAGCGGGCCAGCTGGCAGGCGACGCTGGCCACCATCGGTCTGGTCGGGCTTATTGCCGGCTGCAAGACCGATGTCCATAGCCAGCTGCTCGAACGCGAACTGCGGCTGCAGGAAGATCAGATCTACGGCCTGCAGGACAAGCTCGAGAGCAAGTGCTTCCAGCTTGGCCAACTGGCCGACGAAAACGCCTCGCTCAGGCGACAACTGGGGATTGTCGACAGCGGCCCCGCTGGGATGCCGGGCCGGCCACTCACCGCCCCGGCAAACGCAGCCCGCGGCCCCACCCCCGCTGAGCCTTTGCTGGTGCCCCCGGCTGTTGAGCTGCCACCAATCGGCGGTGGCAATGACGACGGGCCCAGCTTCAGTCCACCGGCGGTGCGGCCGGGGCGATCACCGACGCGTGGTGAACCGCTGCCAAATCCAGGCGGCATCGCCCCGCCTACCCTGGAGGGAGTGCCACCGCTCCCACAAGAGTCGGGCGGCCGCGGGGCCAGCCGGCCGATCCGGCAGCTGTCGTTCGTCGAGAGTGTGGCAGGCGAGGGCACGCTGACCCATCTGGTGATCAACCGGGCCAAGACGCTCTGCTATGACGCCAATGGCGATGGGGTTTCGGAGGGGCTCACCCTGGTGGTGGAACCCCGTGACGCCGACGAACGGCTGGTGGCCGTGGCCGGTGACCTCACCGTGACGGTGTATGAGCCACCGCAGCACGCCCAGCAGACGAACCTCGGGCAGCCACTCGCCCAATGGACCATTCCCGCAGCCGAGGCGATGCGGCATTTTCGTCGCACCTCGCGGGCCCGGGGCCTGCACTTCGTGCTGCCCTGGCCAGCGGCAGCACCACGCAGCCGTCAGGTGCGGGTGGTGACGCAGTTGACCCGCTTCGACGGCAGCCAGCTCGAGGCCGAAGCCGTCACCAGCGTGCGTTCAGCCGGAGTTGACTGATGGCACACCAAGGGCTGTCGCCTCTCCCACTGAGAGTTGCTCGGAAGGGTTGGAACCGGCTCGTCCGGCAGCCCGCTACAGCCCCTTGTCCTCAAGGAATTTGAGCAGATCGGCCACCCGGTTGGAGTAGCCCCACTCGTTGTCATACCAGCTGACAACCTTGACGAAGTTGCCGAGGCCGATCGTATCGACCGCCGAGAAGATCGAACTATGGGGATCACCCTTCATATCGGTCGAGACCAGCGGCAGATCGGTGTAGCGGAGGATGCCCTGCAGCGGCCCCTCGGCTGCCGTCTTCATGGCGGCGTTGATCGCCTCGGGCGAGGCCTCTTTATTGAGCGTGGCGGTGAAGTCCACCACGCTGACCGTCGGCACCGGCACCCGGAAGGCCATGCCGGTGAACTTGCCCTGCAGTTCGGGAATCACGAGCCCGACCGCCTTGGCCGCACCGGTGCCCGACGGCACGATGTTGAGGGCGGCGGCCCGGGCGTCGCGGAGATCCTTGGCCGCTGTATCGACGGTCTTCTGCGAGTTGGTGTAGGCATGCACCGTGGTCAGCAGGCCGCGGTCGATGCCAAAGGTCTCGTGCAGCACCTTGGCGACCGGGGCCAGCCCATTGGTGGTGCAGGAGGCGTTCGAAATGACGTGGTGTTTGGCCGGATCGTACATGCCGTCGTTGACGCCCAGCACGATCGTCAGGTCTTCATTCTTGGCCGGGGCCGAGATCACCACCTTTTTGACGCTGTCCCGCTTGTGGGCGACCGCCTTGGTGGCATCGGTGAAAAAGCCGGTGCTCTCCACCACGATGTCGACGTTCTGCGACCCCCACGGAATCGCCCCGGGGTCTCGCTCGGCAAAGACCTTGATGGTGTGGCCGTCGACGACGAGGTCGTTGCCGTCGGTCGAGACGGTCGCCTTCAGCGGGCCGTAGTTGGAGTCGTAGGCGAGCAGGTGGGCGTTGGTCTTGGCGTCGGTGAGGTCGTTGAGGGCAACCACCTGCACGTCACCGTCGAGGCCGAACTTTTCACAGATGGCCCGGTAGGTAAGCCGCCCAATCCGACCGAAACCGTTGATGCCGACACGAATGGACACAGCAAAACTCCTGCTACGAGACTTCAAACCGGGCGGCCGCCGGGGTGCCTCCGGGCACCACCGCCACCATCGTTCGGCCGGACTATACACGCGCCCCGCCCCCCGGCTCAATCGGCGGGGCAATTTCACCGGCGCAGCGGCTGGCTGCTGTGGCTGCTGCTTGTGAGCATGGTGTGTGGCCCGCGTCCAGCCGTTGCTGTCGACGACCTGGTGCCGCTGCCCGCCGTGCAGGATTCCGAGTCGTCCGAACAGCCCCTCACGGAGACTGCCGCGCCGCCGGTCGGGCAGCCGGTGGAACTGCCCTTTGGCCGGATCGTGCAGCAGGTCGCCTTCCTGCGGCAAAACGGCATGCCCTATCTGCCCGGCCGCAATCCCCGCGACCTCGACGGTGATCCGCTGGCCGGTGACGACGACCCCGACCGCGACGCCCCGCGGGCTTGGACCCGTTTGCTGGCCCGGGCCTTCTCCGATCCGGTCGATCCGCGAACGTCGCTCGCCGAGCCCGACATCCGCGAGCCGGGGCCCGACTCGGCCGACTTTCCCAACAGCCCCTACACCCTGCCGCGGGGCTGGAATTATCTCGAGACCAGCCCGGTCAACTACACCAGCAGCGTCAACACGCTCCAAACCGAAACGTACAACTGGAACTACCTGCTGCGGATGGGGCTGACCGACCGGGTCGAGTTCCGGCTGTATGGCAATGGTCTCTCGTGGCAGGCAGCCGGTCTCGGCCAGCCAGAATCGACCGGCTTTTCGCCCCTGGTCTTTGACACCAAAATCCATCTCTTTGACGAAAACCGCGAACTCTTCATTCCGGCGACAGGACTGGAGGTGTATGTGCAAACCCCCTGGGGCAGCCCGGCCTTCGATTCCGGCACCCAGCCGGGGATCATGCTGCTGTTTCTCAACACGCTGCCCTGGGGCTGGGAGGTCAACTGGAACGTGGGGCTGGTGGGTGATCAGGCAGCAGCAGATGTCGGGGCGGTTCGATTCACCGATGCCGTGCAGTGGTCCTTCACCAAGGGCGTCACCGAGCGGTTCGCGATTTTTCTGCAGGGCTTCAAGAACCAGGCAGCCTTGCCGCGGGTCGCCAATCAGACCGTCCTCGGCGGCGGCATGGTCCTCAACCTCAGCCGGCGGTTCACGGTCTTTGGCAGCTACAACGCCGCCACCGACAAGGCGGGACCGGCATCGACCTATTACATCGGCGGGGCGGGGGCCTTTTGACAGGGCCGGCCGCTTTCTGCAATCCTGTTGCAATGGAAACCGATGTGCCGTCACCCCCCGCCGCTCTTCCACCGGTCATCGAACTCACCGGCGTTCGCAAGGCGTTTGCCGTGCCGGGGGGTGAGCCGCTGACGATTCTCGACATCCCTGCCTTCGCCGTGGCTGCCGGCGAACTGGTGGCCCTCGAGGGGCAGAGTGGTTCGGGGAAGTCGACGCTGCTCAACGTGATTGCCGGCATCCTCCGGCCCGACGCCGGCAGTGTGAAGATCGGCGGCATCGACATTGTGAAACTCGCCGAGCCGATGCGGGACCGGCTGCGGGCCGACCGGGTCGGGCTGGTGTTTCAACAGTTCAACCTGCTGCCGGGCTTCACGGCGCTGGAAAACGTGCTGGTGGCGATGGGCTTTGGCTCGCGGCCGGCCGACCGGGGCCGGGCCGAGGCCCTGCTGGCGGCGGTCGGTCTCGCCGACCGGCTGCACCACAAGCCGGCGGCCCTGAGCATCGGCCAGCAGCAACGGGTGGCGGTGGCCCGGGCACTGGCCAACCGGCCTCGGGTGCTCCTGGCTGATGAGCCGACCGCCAGCATCGATCCGGCCCACCAACAGCAGGTGATCGACCTGCTACAGACCACCTGTCGGGATGAGCAGGTCTCGCTCGTGGTGGTGACTCACGCCCCGGATGTCGCCGCCCAGTTTCCGGTGCGGTACCGGCTGGAGGACTTCAACCGGGCGGCGGCGGTTCACGCCCCGGCAGCCGGCCAGCCAGCCGCGGCAGGAGGCCAATCATGAGCCTCTTTGGCATCGCCTGGCGAAACATCCGGCAGCGGGCCCTGACCAGCGGCCTGACCGCCCTCTCGATGGCCCTTGGCGTAGCGCTGGTCGTGGCGACGCTGGTCACCGGCGGCGTGGTCAAGCAGGCCTTCGAATCGGGGGCGGGCCTCGGCTACAACATGATCATCGGGGCCAAGGGCAGCCCGCTGCAGCTGGTGCTCAACAGCGTCTATCTGATCAGCAAGCCGATCGAGAACATCTCGTGGCAGACCTACGAACAGTTCCTGGCGGCAAGCGAGCGGGCCGACGGCGTTGACGGCACCTTTGCGGCCAGCACCCAGACGGCGGTGCCGATCTGCATGGGCGACTACTTCCGGGGCCACCGCGTCGTCGGCACCAACGCTGCCTACTTCGACCGGCTTTCCCGCGGTGACGGCCAGCCCTTCAGCTTCTCAGCCGGTGAGAACTTTGCCGACGACGACCTCTACACCGCCGTCCTCGGCAGCCAGGTGGCGGCCACGCTGCAGATTGCCGTCGGGGATGAGATTGCGCCAACGCATGGGGCCGACGACGGCAAGGTGCACGACCCGTTCCGGGTGGTCGGCATCCTCGACCGGACCGACACGCCGGTCGACCGTGGCGTCTACGTCAACATGGAGGGGTTCTATCTGCAGGAGGGGCATGCCAAGCCGGTTGAGGATGGCGATGAAGCCGCCGCTGCGAACGCCGGCGAACCGACCCGGCTGCCCGACGGCCGGCTGCCCTTCAACCAGCGTGAGGTAACGGCGATCCTGCTGGAGACCGCCTCGCTGCCGGGCTTGCCAGCCGAGCTGACGGCGATGGGCCTGCGAACCGCCATCAACGAGGGCCGCGATGCCCAGGCCGCCCTGCCGATCGCCGAGATCAGGGTGCTGCTCGACCTTTTCGTCAGCCCGCTGGAACTGTTGCTGCTGCTGGTGACGACGCTGGTGGTGATCGTCTCGGCCATCGGCATTCTGGTGAGCATGGTCGGCTCGTCGCTGGAACGCAGCCGCGACGTGGCGATCATGCGGGCCCTCGGGGCCCGACGGGGGGTGGTGCTGGCGACGGTGCTGGTTGAGGCGATTCTGCTGGCGGTCGGCGGCGGCGGCCTGGGCTGGCTGCTTGGCCACGGCGTGGTCGGCCTGATCGGGCCCTGGATTGCCACCAATGCCGGGGTGTCGGCCGGGTTTTTCTCGTTCACGCCGGCGGAACTGCTGCTGGTGCCATTTTTGATCGTTCTGGCGATCCTGGCGGCCCTGCTGCCGGCGGTCGCCGCCTACCGGACCGATGTGGCCCGCTGGCTGGGGTAACGTCAATCGAACACATTCGGGGCGAAATCGTCGGTGGTGGCGAACACTTGGCGGTTCTCTCACTCTATACTCACGGTATGGAACGCTCCCTGCGACGACTTGCTCGCTTCGTGCTGACTCTTGCGGTGGGCATGGCCACAGCCGGCCTCGCCGGACGGGCGGCCGCCTGCCCCTTCTGCGCAGCAGTGTCTCTCACCTTTGCTCAAGAGATCGACCAGAGTGAGACAGCCGTGATCGCCGCATTGGTCGAGCCGCCACCCGCGTCAGCCCTCGGGCCGGGGGCCGAAGGGCCGTTGCCCAAGGGCCGGTTTCGGGTGGTCGATGTGCTCAAGGGCGACGCTCTGCTGCAGGCAGCCGGGCTGCTCGATGGCGAACAGCTGATTGAAACGATTCTGCTCGAAGAGAAGCCGGCTGGCGGCCTCTTTCTGATCATGGGCGTTGAACCACCCGAACTGCTCTGGTCGAGCCCGATTGCCGTCAGCGATCGGGCCGTGGCCTATCTGAAAAAAATCGGCAGCCTGCCTGAGGCGGGGGCCGACCGGCTCGCCTTCTTTCAGCAGTATCTCGAGGACGAGGACGACACCCTGGCGCGTGATGCCTACGACGAGTTCGCAATCGCCCCCTACCAGGACGTCCAGGCCCTCGAGACCCGGATGGACCCGACCAAGCTGATGCAGTGGATCGAGACGCCGGGCATTCCCTCGAACCGTCGACGGCTCTATGCGACCATGCTGGGCGTCTGCGGCACGCCGGCCGATGCCACCCGGATTGAGCGGATTCTGCTGGGTGAGGATCTCGGTGACGATGCAGCCGACCTGCGGAGTGGCCTCGACGCCCTGATTGCCTGCTATGTCGTGCTGCGGGGACCGACCGGTCTCGACCTGATCGACAAGCTCTTCCTCGACCGCGGCAGCCGGGAGATTCCCTTCACCGAAACCTATGCCGCCGTGATGGCCCTGCGGTTTCTGGGGGAAGAGTCGGACGTGGTGCCCCGCGAGCGGGTGCTCGAGTCGCTGCGGCTGCTGCTCAACGAGCCGAAGCTGGCCGATCTGGTGATTGCCGACCTGGCCCGCTGGGGTGACTGGACGGTGATCGACCGACTCGTTGCGATCTATACCGACGCGACCGCGGAAAACCTGTTCGTCCGCGAGCCGATCGTCAACTATATGAAGGCCTGTCCGCTGCCGGAGGCGGAGGCCGCGGTGGAAAAACTTCGGGAGATCGATCCCGAGGCCGTCCGCCGCGCCGCGACCCTGGCCGGGCTGGCCGGCCTGACCACCGCCGCGGCCGCCGACGACACCGACGCGAAACCGAACGGCTCGCCAGCCCGGGTGGCGGAGGTGGTGGCCGAAGATGTCGAAAGTGATGGCACCATGGTGGTCAGCCCCGGCTCGGCCCCCGCAACTCCGGCTGCCAGCCGGAAGCCAGCCGCCGCGGCCCCGCCCGCTGCGGCCGAGCAGCCGGGCACGCCTGCGTTTCGCTGGGCCTTCTGGGTGGCGGTGGTCGTCATCGTCGCCTTCATCTCGCGGGCCGTGCTGCGATCGGGTCGCTCCGGCTCGCACCCGTAATCATCTCTCGAGGCAGTGACGGCGATGGCATCAGGACTGTTCGACGCGCCCGCGACGACACTCGGAAGCCAGCAGGCGGTGGCTGACGAGCAGGCCTATCGCGCGTTGGCCGGCACGGCGATTGCGGCCGGCACCCTGGCGGTGCTCTCGCCGCTGGCCTTTGTCGACTGGTGGCTGCTGGCAGTGCCAACCCTCGCCATCATCCTCGGCCTGGTCGCCTGGCGGGACATCGTCCGCCGGCCGGAGGCCCTGACCGGGGTGCGGCTGGCGATCGGCGCGACCGTCGTGGCGGCGGGTTGCCTGGTGGGTGGGGCCGGCTACCTGTCGTGGGTCTACGCCGCGGAACTCCCAGAGGGGTTTGAACGGATTCACTATGGGCTGCTGCAGCCGCCCGAGGGCGCACCGGCAACATTTGTCCCCGATTCAGCCCGGGAGATTGACGGCCATGACGTGCTGCTGAAGGGCTACATGTATCCGGGCAAGCAGCAGCACGGCATCCGCCAGTTCCTGTTGGTTCGCGATCAGGGAGACTGTTGTTTTGGAGGCAATCCGAAGATCACCGACCGGGTGCTCGTCCACCTCGAGGACGAAAAGGGAATCGCCTACACGCCGCGGCAGAAGAAGATCGCCGGCCGGTTCGTGGTGCGGCCGACCGCCGGCCGTGACGGCATCGAGGGGGGCGTGCTCTATCATCTTGAAGAAGCCTTCACTCGCTGAGGCTGCAGCCGGCTGGCTGCTTGTTGCCGGCCTGGTGACGGCCATCAGCGGCTGCGGCGAGCAACAGCCGGTGGTGCCACCCGAGACGGCAACCAGTCCGCCGCAGCAGCGGTCAACGGGGCCGGCCCCAGCCAGTGCGGCCGGCACCCGTGACATCTCCTTTGACGACATCACCTTTGAGATGGAGAAGGGGGCAGCCTTCAACCGCGGGCTGCTGCCGGAGCGGGTGACTGCGCTGGCCGGCAGCCGGATTCGGATTCGCGGCTACATCCTGCCGAGCTTCCAGCAGTCGGGCCTGACCCAGTTTGTGCTCGTGCGGGACAACATGGAGTGCTGCTTCGGGCCGGGGGCCGCCCTCTACGACTGCATCGTCGTCTCGATGCGGCCGGGCCGCTCGACCAATTTCTCGGTTCGGCCAGTCGCCGTCACCGGCGTCTTCAGCCTCAAGGAACTGATCGGCCCCGACGGCAAGCATCTGGCGATCTATGCCCTCGAGGGGGAGGAGGTCCGCTAGGTGAACCGGCTGGCTCCTCTGCTGCTTTGCGTCTTGATCGATGCCGCCGCCGCCTGCCCGTTCTGCGGGCCGGTGGCCGAGCCGCTGGCGACCCGGCGGGCCCGGTCGGCCACCGTCGCCGTGGGTGAAACGCTCGGTCCGCCCGCAGCCGCGGCCGACGGCCGAAGACGGCAGCAGTTTCAGATTCTCTCGGTGTTCCCGGCAACTGGCAGCGGCCTGGAACCTGTCGCCCCGGATCGGTTGCCAGTGCGGGCAACAGTTACAGCTGACTTCAGTGGCACGGCCCTGCTGTTTGAAACAGTCGCCGATACCTGGCAGGCCCGCACTGCTGATGAACTGCTGATCGGCTACTGCCTGACGGCCCCGCCGCCAACCGACCGGCCGACGGCCACCGCCGTGCGCCTGGCCTGGTTTGCCCGCTGGCTCGAGCACCCGAGTGCCGCCATCGCCGCCGACGCCTATGCCGAGTTTGCAGTCGCCCCGTTTGCGGCCGTGCGGGACGCAGCCAAGGCCTTCGAGGCCGACCGGCTGGCCGGCTGGCTGGCCGATCCGGCGATCGATCAGCAGCGGCGGGGTTTCTACGGCTTGGCCGCCGGACTTGTCGCCCGGCAGCAGACCGGGCCGGCTGCTGCCCGCTGCCGGCAGGCGGTGACAGCCGCAGTCTCCGCGCCGGCTGTAAGTGACTTTCGCGCCGGCTACGACGGCCTGCTGGCAGGGCTGTTGGTGGCCCGCGGTGAGCAAGCGGTACCGGTCATCGAGGCGCTCGGCCTGCTCGCGCCAAACGCCAGCCCGGTCGATCAGCGGCACCTGTTGCAGGCGTTACGGTTCTGCTGGGAAGAGCCGGCCGACACCCTCCCTCAGCCGGCAGTGGTGGCCCTGACCCAGCGGCTGCTGGCCTCCCCCAATCTCGCCCGCGAGGCGGTGATCGACCTGGCCCGCTATCAGGCCTGGGATGCGTGCAGCGAGGTGGTGTCGCTCTGGCCAACGGGTGATGACGATCCGCTCATCCGGCCTGCCATTGCCGGCTACCTGCAGGCCTGCCCGACAGCCGAGGCCCGGCAGGCACTGACGCAACTCCGAACAACCGACGCCGCCGCCGTCGAGGCTGCGATCAAGGCGGCCCGCCTGCCCCTCCCGGCAGCAGGCTAGCTTCGACTTTCGCAGCTTTTTCGGTCGTCGCCAGACTTGCGGCAGCTCTCTTTCAGGAAGCAGGCGAAACCATGCCGATTTTTTGAATCACACAGAGACACAGAGGCACGGAGAGAGGCCGGAGACGCACGGACACCTACCGAAGTTGTTCGGCGGCGGCGGTGGGGCTGTCGATCGGGGTGGCATCGGGCTGGGCGGGCTGCTGGAAGTCGACTGTCAGGATTGCCGCATTCTCAGCGACTGCCTGATCTGTCGATGCCGGGCCCACCGCGTCGATGGCTGAACCACTCCCGGTTCCCAGCAGCGACGGGGGCACCATCTCCGCGCCGGGAAAGCCAGCGGCCGTGGCGGGGAAGCTGGGGGCAGCGTCAACCGGCTCCGGCGTCGGCAGCTCCTCGGCCGCCGGATCGAGACCCTCTGGAAGTTTGGCTGGCAGCTCGCGGGTGGCCGGGTCACGAGCGGGCAGCTGGACAGCGTTGGCGGCTGCACCAACCGCATTGAACTGCTGGGTGATCGGGCCCCGGCTGAAGACACCCGGCCGCGAGTGGCCGTAGTCGAGGTAGAGGCTGGCATCCCGCTGACGGGCCCGGCGATGGGCATCGAAGTAGGCCTTGCCCGGCCACGGACCCTCCGAGAGGAACACACCGTTGAACTCCAGCAGCGAGCCCTTGCGGAAATGGAACTGGGCGATCGCCCGGTTGTAGTCGACCAGTGAGCGGTAGTACGAACTTTCGGCCTCGGCCCGCAGCCGCTGAGCCTGCAGCAGCTGGTCGAAGGTCGTGGTGCCGGCATCGTAGGCTGCCTGCACCGCCTCCACCTGGCGTTCCGCCGCCACCCGGCGGTTGAAGTTTGTCTGGGCGAGGGCAAAGTTCACGTCGATGTTGCGAATCGCCTCGACGAGGGCGTGAGACACTTCAAGCTCTTCGTCCTGCAGCTGAGCCCGGGCCTTGGCCAGCTGCAGCTGGTGATGCCGGACGGTGGCGAGTTCGCGACGGAAGCCGAGCGGCATCAGGAACTGGGCGCCGGCCTGCCACTCCTGGAACTCACCTTGCAGCAAGGTCGCATAGGCGTTCGTGCCTTCGAGTGGGTCGGCTCCGTCGGCACCGTAGGAATTGTTGGCCCCGAGCAGGTCGTGACCCATGCCGAGGAACCGCCAGCGGCCAACCAGGTCGAGCCGGGGCAGGACCAGGTTCTTGGCGGCCGTCAGTTCCAGTTCCCGCTGCTTGATCCGCCACTTCTGCCGCCGCAGTTCCGCCGACCGTGACAACGCCTCAACGAGCGACTGCTGCCAGTCGAAAGCGATCCGGGCCGTCGTCGGCTCATCGGCGGGGCGAATCAGCCGGCCGTCGGAGGACGAGATGCCCATCATGTACCGCAGCCGATTCTCTGCGCTGTAGACCGCATTGAGTGCCCGTTCGACCTCACTGCGGAAAAAGAAATACTGCTCGCGGGCCTGGGCCTCCTTGTCGGCCTCACCGCCGCGGGATTGTTCGACATAGAGGGCATGGACCCGCCGCCAGGCTTCGAGGGCACTGTCGCGGCCGATCTTGCGGGCCTCGAGGTCGCGGTAGGCGAAATAGAGTTCCCAATACGATTGTTCGGTGTCACTGATCAGGTTGCGGACACCGATCTCAAAGTCAGCCAGGGAGATGTCGGCATTGACCCGGGCCAGCAGCACGCCGCGGAAGTTGGGCCGGCCGTAGAGGTTCTCAAAGGCGTCGGGGCCGGCGATCCGGTTGTAGGTCAGACCCGCCCCCTGCAGCAGCGGCTGGTTGAAGGTGAAGTCATAGTTGGTCGTCCAGGTCGAGGGGACGCCCTGCTGCCGGATCGGTGAGTTGTTGTTGTCGAAGAGCGTCTCGTTCGAGACGCCGAAAGTGGCACCAGTGGCGGTCCGCTTCTGCAGGCCGGTGGTCCAGTTGCCGGTGTCACCGAGCAGGTGCTGCTGGAAGATGATCGTGCCGGGGCCGCCGACATTCTGCGGCCGGTTCTGCCGTTCCCAGGTGAGCGAACTCGACAGCTGGACGTCGAACAGGGCAAGCGCGCTCTCCACGCCACGGAAGGGATCGGTCTCGACGAGGGCCGGATCGTACACGGTCGGTGTCGCATCAGGGGCCGTCAGCAGCGACACCGGTGGCTCACCCGTCTGCGGCCGCGGCCCGCCAAAGCTGCTGAACCGGCCGCCGAGGTTGCGGAGCACCTTGCCGTTTTCCAGCGCCGTGCGAATTGCCTCCTCAAGGCTGAGCTCCCAGATCTCCTCAAAGTTTGAGTTCGACAGCGTCAGCGGCTCAACGGTGCCGGCCGCCTCATCGAGCGGGTCCTGGCACGAGTCGGGATACTCGATTTTCTGGACGGCCCCGACATAGTGCGACAGGTCGCCATCTTCGAAAAAATAGAACGGCTGGCGCGGTGCGCACCCGCTGGCCACGATCGCGATGCCGGTGGCGGCGGCCCAGAGTTGTCGCAGCAGGCTGTTCACGAGGGGCTTCTTTGACTGTTGGCGGTTCTGTTCCGATCGTGAGACCGGCCATCACGCCGACCGGCTCTCCGACACGCTTCAACAAGCCGCCGCTGCGCCCTGGAGGGAAGGCGTCGCGGAATCGGTCGCGGCCGGATTCGGCCGCGGTCCCGTCGATTCCATAACGGGCCTTCATGGTCCGGCACCCCCCCGGGCCGTCCCCGCTGTTTCGCACGCCCCAGGGCGCAGCGACAGCACAACTGGTATCGACGGCACGACCCGCAAACTTGTGTCAGTCGTCAGGGTCACCGCAAATCAGTGGCAGGCTGGGCAGCTGAGGGCAGCTGAAGCGGCCAGCGGGCTGACTCAGTCACCACAGGCTGCCCAGCTTCCAGCTGGACAAATCGGGCCGCGGCTGAACGGGTCGCCTCCACCAACGGCAGGCCAGCTTCGGGGCCCAGGATGCTCAGCGTGGTCGCCAGGGCATCGGCCGTGGTCGCGTCGGCTGCGATCACCGTCACGCCGGTCGAACCGATCACCCCCAGCCCAGTCCGGGGATCGACGATATGGCTGTAGCGAACCCCGTCGATCTCGACCGCCTGAAAGGCATCTCCTGAGGTCGTAATCGCCGCATCAACGAGACTGAGTACCTGCGGTGCAGGCGGCTCAGCGCCATCGGCTCGAGTGCCGCGGCGGCCCAGCGGGTCGAGCTCGATCCGCCAGCCGGCCGTGCCTGGAGGCCTGCCGATGACACCGATGTCACCCGACGCATCGACCATCGCCGCCCCGACCTGCCGCTGCCGCAAGACCGCCAGGGCCCGGTCGATCGCATAGCCCATGCCAATGCCACCGAGGTCGAGCCGCATGCCGGCGGCTTTTAGTTCGATTGCCTGCTGCCCTGGGTGAAGCCGCAGCGTTTGAGGGCCGACAGCCTGCCGGGCCTTTTCCAGCCGCTGCTGAGTCGGCAGGCGGCCACTGCGGCGGGCCCGTTTCCAGAGGGTGGTCAGCGGTCCGATGGTCGGGTCGAACGCCCCACCACTGGCATTGCGGAGGGCCACCGACCGGGTGAGCACCTGCCAGAGGTCGTCACGAACGGCCACCGGTGCGGCCGTGGGGGCCGCGGCTGACAGCTGCGACAGTTCACTTTCTTTCAGGTAGTCAGAAAGAATCTGCTCCAGCCGGACCACCTCGTCGAGGGCGGCGTTGATTGCCGCCTCGGCCACCGCCGGTGACACCGCATAGAGAGTCACCGTCCAGGTGACCCCCATGCTCCGGCGGCTGCCTGCGTACCGCTGCAGTCCGTCTTCAGCCATCGTCTGTCGGGCCTGGCAGCCCCCGATCACCACAACCAGTAGTGCCAGCCACCGACCGGCTGAAGCCCAGCCGGAAAGGCGGTAGAATCGTGACACGCCGGCCCTGCTCGGCAGGCAATCGCCGTTCTGTTTCAAGAGGTGCATGTCGTGGAACCACCCGTCGAGATCACATTTGACTGCACGCCGTTGCGGAGCTTTCCCCGGCTCGACGTTCCGCTCGATGCCTCGCCCGCCTTTCGCCGACGGGCCGAACGGTTCCAGGCGGCGATCGCCCGCCACGGCACCCGGAACACCTACTATCTTACCGACGCCGGCTGCACCTTCCGGTTCACCAACGACCCCGAGACCGGCTGGGTGCGGTTCGCCTTCGAGGGCACCGTCCTCACCGACGAGACCGACAGCCGTACGGTCGGCAGCGACCTGGCGGTCTGCCTCGATACCGAGACCTGCGACTGGCTGACCCAGCCGGCGGTCGAATGGCTGAAGCAGACGGTTCGCCATGCCGTCGAGACCGAGTTCAATCGCTATATCGCCGCCGGTGATCTCTCCAAGGCGGTTGACCGGCTCGAGCGGGAACAGGCCGCCAGTGACGCCGCCGGTGGTTTTTTGGGGATGAACCTGTGAACGGGTGCGGCAACTGCCCCATTTGCGGCGGCCCGACCCATGAGATTCGGGCCAAGCTCCACTGCCGGCAGTGTGGGGCGATCCTCGAGACTTGCTGCGAGGGTGGGCCGATGACCCCTCGCCCGGCCGATAGGTCGCCCGCGGCGCCATCGGCACCACCGGCACAGCCCGACGATTTCAAAACAGGCTGAGTTTCCGGGTCAGGAAATCTCGATTCTCTGGGGTGAGTCTCCTCGCGGCGCAAGAACTGCCGACCCACCGAAGGCTGCGGCTGGTGCGGTCCTGATTCCCCCCTGCCCAAGGTGACTCATCCGGGCAAATAAGGCGGAACGGCAATCGAAAGCGAGGTGGCCAAGCTGCTGAGCCTGGAAACGGTTCTGGGTTTTGATGCGCACAGTTTTCCATCTAGGAGGTTTCCGTGAAGATGCGATTGAAATTGCGATTTCTGCCGTGGGTTGCCGCGGCTGGGGTCTGTGTCGGCGGTGGATTTGTCCGCGCCGCCGATGGGCCGGCACTCCCCGACGGCTCGGTGCTGGCCGGTGAAACGGCTGCACCCGTGGTCGAGTCGGCCGAGGTCATGGTTGAGGACGACGCCTGTTCGGCCTGTACCAAGACCGTGAAGCGGTGGCGGAACGTCACCGAAATGCGGGATGTCGAGTGCACCGAGTGGACGACCGAAGAGCGGACGCGAACCTACACGGTGAAGAAGCGGGTGCCCCGCACCGAGCAGCGGACGCGAACCTACACCGTCATGGTGCCGGAGCAGCGGACGAAGACGGTCGAGTACACCGTCAAGACCATGGTGCCCGAGACCCGCACCGACGAGTATCAGGTGAAGGTGCCCTACACCGAAGAGGTTGAGAAGACCTACACGGTGATGGTGCCGGTCAAGGAAGAGCGGTCGACCAGCTGGACCGTCAAGGTGCCCTACACCGAGCAGGTCGAGCAGACCTACACGGTGATGGTGCCGGTCAAGGAAGAGAAGACCGCCACCTACACGGTCAAGGTGCCCTATACCGAGCAGGTCGAGGAGACCTACACGGTCAAGGTGCCCTACACCGAGGAGTTGACGGGCGTCCGCACCGTCGTCAAGCGGGTGCCGGTCAAGACCACCAAGACGGTGACCTGCCGGGGCGGCCACTGGGAGACCGAGGTCAAGGAGATCTCGGCCAACGGCAAGTATGACGCCGAGGGCAACCCCTGCTGCCCGAAGACGGTCTGCTGCCGCAAGTGGGTGC
>CALAZQ010000602.1 GCA_937926325.1 uncultured Planctomycetaceae bacterium
AACGGCTATTCCCGCCTGCCCTGCTGCCCACATCGACTCAGGGTAGGGATAGTCAGTCCAGCCATCGAGTTCGAGGACCGCTGGCTGATTACTTGGTAGCAGGTTCAGCTCATTGTCGAAGGTCAGCGTAACGCTATGCCGCTCGGCGTACCCCAGCCACGACCGGGGCCGCGGCGGAGTGGTCATGCTGCCATCACTGGCTGCCAGTGTCTGGGTCACGTCGCGGCCTGATTCAGTCACGACCTGCCGAGGCAGGATGGCCGGCCCACCAATCAGCAGATCACCCGTCGGCGGTGGGCCAGCGGCCGGAAACCGTTCATCGGCAATGACGGCCCAGTCGGCTGGATGGTCGCAGGCAACCAACTGCAGGCCATCGAGATAGAGCACCTCATCGAACGGCTCGGTAATCAGCAGCCGCACGTGCTGCAGACCGTCCTCGGCAACTGGTGCGGGTGAGGGGCGAATCAAGACCGTCTCATGGGGTCGAGGCGACCGGATGCTGCCGTCGGGCAGTGTCTCACCCGTCACGCCGCCACCAAGAAAGTCGGTCACAAAGGTGAACCTTTCACCCGTCCACGCAAAGAGGATTGGGCAGGAGGTGGTCTTGCGGCTGGTCTCCTCAATCCGCACCAGCCGATCAGCTGGAACGTCGAGTTCCGCCTGCGGGACCCCGTCCGGCCAGACGAGCCGGACCACATCGGCCTGGTCCGCGGTACCAATGCCGAGGTACAGCGGCAGCCGCGGCTGACCCAAGCCGGCAGCCAGCGTGGTGTTCTCCCAGCTGGCAAGCAGTGGCCCCGCAAGGGCCACTGTCCGCACGCCGACACCGTCGGCATTGGTCCGCAGGCTCGTTGCCCGGTCACGGCGGCCACTGGCCACGAGCCGGACTGCCCGGCGGCCAGCGAGTGTGTTCCGCTGCCAGCGTAACTCTCCTGCCGCAGTCAACGTGACCAGATCGAGCACACCGTCCGCATCCAGATCAGCCGGGCAGACGGCAACCAGTCTCTCGGTCGAGGCAGGCAGATCTGCGGCGATCCACTGCCGCTGCGGCCGAGCCATCAGCACGGTCATCGCCCCAGCCGGCGTCAGCCCCGCCAGATCAGCTTGACCGTCGAGGTCAAAGTCGGCGGTAGCAGCCTGCGTGAGGGGTGGCAGACTGCTTGCGGTCACTGTCGCCTGCGGCCCTTCAAGGAGCGGCGGCTGCCCCTGCCGCAGCAGCAGCCGCTCAAACAGCCCGTCGGCGTTGATGTCGAGCACGAGTCCAGCCTGCGTTGTTCCAAGGTCGAGTCCGTCGGCGGCCGTGACTGCTTCGGCGAGTGGCTCAGCGCGGAACCGCAGCAGGCGATCGTTCCGCACCAGTCGCGGGCGGTCCGCCCCCAGCAGCAGCAGGTCGAGGTCGCGATCATCGTCAAAATCACTGGTCACCACGGTGGCTGCCGGCAGGCCGGAGAGGCCGCCAAGCTGCTGTTCCTGAAACCGCGGCTCCAGTGGCGGCGGGGCAGAATTGGGGGCGGCAGCTGGAGCGATCGAGGTATTGACCAGCACGGCAGTCCCGCCAGTGTTTTCCGACCGAGCAAGGATGAGATCGAGATCACCGTCCTGATCGAGGTCGAGCCAGGCGAGCCCGATCGCTGGCCCGTTGACCGCAGCCACTCCGGCACTCTGTGAAATATCGACAAAGCCTTTGTCGGGGTCATTCCGCAACAGCCTCAGCGCGGATGTCGGCTCTGCAGTACTGATCGCCAGATCGCCGCGGCCATCGTTATCAAAGTCGCCGATAGCAGCCGCAATCGCCACTCCTGTCCCGGACAGAGCAGCCAGCCCGGGGTGCCGGGCAGTCGTGTCGTCGAAGCCACTGTCAGGGCCTTGCTCAAACAACGCCAGCCGGCCCCGATCGACTACGAGCAGTCCCAGGTCGGTTTCGGCCGTCATGGCGAGGGGCAGCACGATGCTGCCAAAGCGGTCGTGGGCTTCGCCCACAGCTGAGCGGGGGGCGGCGGGTGCCGCTCCCGTGACCGAGGCTAGAGGCTTTGCTGCTGCAAAGACCGGCAGAACCTCAGGGAGCGGCTCCATCGACCTCGATGCTGAAGGCTGCTTGCCTACTGCCAAGCCGGGCACAATCACGTTGCCATAACGGCCCATTTCGGCATACCGGATGCGGAGTGGCTCATCCCATTCGGCACCGAGCAACGCCTGCTGCCCGGTGAGCAGGTCACGAGCCCGCTCGGGATCGCTCCGCCGCAGGTTCATCGCCAGGCCGTGCATAGCTGCTGTCAAATTCGGGTTGAGAGCAAGTGCCTGTTCAAAGCAGGCGGTCGCATCGGCTGAGCCCGGCGGCAGCGTCAGGCCCAGGTGGTACCAGCCTGAGGGGTCGGACGGGTCGGCCTTGGTGACGGCCTTGAAATGGGGTCTGGCCTCCTCCAATTCATTGCGGTGCAGGGCAATGATGCCGAGGCAGAAGTGGGCATGGGGATCTTCGGGGGCTCGGTTCAGGACCGCCCGGAGCAGCCTTCGGGCCTCATCAAGGTTGTCCGCAGTCGCCGTGTTCAGCAGCGCGATCGCGTGATTGATCTGCAGCAACCGAGAGTCTGGGTCAAGCTTTCGGGCCTTGGCGAAAGCCGTGGCCGCATCTGCAAAGTTGAACTGTCCCATCAGCCCAATGCCGCGGTCGGTGAGCTGGGCGGCCTGTCCGCTGCGATCAGCTGGTTGGTTGGCCTGCGGATCGACGCGGTCGCTGGTGGCCTCACCGGCCGGCCGGCTGCCACAGCCGGCTGCCAGCATGATCACCACCACCGTGACCCCGAACATACAGACCCGCAGTTTCATTGTATGGCTTCGCCGGAGCGACCTCCCGTAGATGCCGTCAGGAACTGCTGGCGACGTGCCCGTTCAGCATCGAGCGCGACTCGGCCTGCCGCTGTCGCGACCTCGTTCGACTCGTACCGCGGCGGCTGACGTTCCGGACCAGCCTGCTGGTGAAAGATTGGCGGCAGGACGGCGGTCTCTGACCGCAGCTGTGCAAGCATTTGGTGCCCCGTTCGCCGCTGCCGGGCAGCCCGTAACGCCGCAATGTCGATTGGGGCAATGACGATTTTCTCGTGGGGCCCGGGGTCAGCCTGCGCCAGCAGTCGGCCGTCGAAGTCGACGACCATGCTTCCGCCCGGCCAGGAAAACGGAGGGAAGTTCGCCGCCGAGGCGGCTTGATTTGCCGCGACCACGTAGGCGAGATTTTCAATCGCCCGGCAGCGATTCACGACAGTCCACCAGTCGAGCGGTGGTGTTGCTCCCCAGGGGTCCATGTAGGCACTGACCCGAATCAGCACCTCTGCACCGGCGACAGCGAGCTGGCGGATCGCCTCGGGAAAGAGCCAGTCGTAGCAAATAGCCGCACCCAGCCAGCCGATCTCGGTTTCCACCACAGGAAACAGCGGGAGGTCATAGCCCGGCAGGTCGTGCGGGCTGGTGTGAACCTCCCATGGCAGCCAGGGGTTTACCTTGCGATAGGTTGAGAGGATGCCATCAGGCCCAATCAGGCAGGTCGTGTTGAACACGTGGCCGGGATAGGCGGCATCGCACTCAAGAAATGAGCCGGTCTGAATGAAAATGTTCCGTTCTCGGGCGACAGCCACGTAACGGTCGGTGTGTTCGTTTGGAATCGTGACGGCCAGCTTGTCGTGTAGCTCCTCCGCTGTCTCATAGATTGGCGCGGCATGGCTGAACTCAGGGAACACCACCAGCCGTACGTCACCGAAGGGCTGGTAGCCGACCACGGCCCGCTCAATCAAGAGGAGTTGGTGGTCGACCGTCGCGGCGATGCCGGTACGCTCTTGTGGGGCAGGCAGGTCGGTCTGGCAGGCGGCAGCCAGATAGGGGGTGGGTGACGACATGTGGTTCAATCAGCGTGGAGCGAGGCGGCCACGGGGTGCTTTTCCCCCGTCCCGACCACGATAAACTGTCAGGACGGCCGCGAAAACCAGCTAGCTTTCGTAACCGGGCCAAACATGGGGTGGACCGATGGTGGCAGAGGATGAACCGACGGATGGGCAGCGGTCGGCGACGCGGGCGATGCCAGGAACAGTCTCCTCCACGCTGCGGACGCTTTTGCTCATTACCTTGCTGCTGTTTGGCTTCCTCGCTGCCAGCGGCTACCTCCTTTCCGGAGCTCGCCTGCTCGGTTGGCTGATGGGAGGGCCAGCGCTCGGTCCGCGGGGGCTTTGGTTGTTTCTCGGGCATGTGATCGCCGGCTGCCTTGCCCTGCTGCCGCTGAGCTGTTTTGTCATCGGCCATTGGGCAGCCGCCCGTCAGCACCCGAACCGTGCCGCGATTCGACGCGGACGCTGGCTGGTGGCCGCGGCGGGCGGGATCCTCCTTTCGGGACTTGCCCTCGTGCAGGTCGAGGGGCTCCCGCAACTGCCCGCAGGTGGCCTGGGACGGACGCTGACGTTGCTTCTGCATGCGTTGCTTCCGGTGTTGGCGGTTGTCGCCTATCTGGCCCACCGCCGGGCTGGACCGGCGATTCGTTGGTCGCAGCTGCGGTCGTATGCAGCCGCGGGCAGCCTCGCGACCGCCGGCTGCCTGCTTGCCGGGGGGCTGCCAGCTAGGCTGACCGTGCCGTCGCCGGCTGCTACCGCTCACGCGGTCGACTCGACGCAGCCACCCAGCCGCTTCTGGCCGGCTGCGACCCGCACCGTCAACGACCAGACGATCGCAGCGGAAAGTCTGATGAATGACGACTATTGCCTGCGGTGCCATCAAGATGCCTACCAGTCGTGGTTCCATTCCGCGCATCACTTCAGTTCCTTTAATAACCCGGCTTATCTCGCCAGCGTCCGGGAAACCCGTGCAGTCTTGGAACGACGGGATGGCTCAGCCACTGCCGTCCGCTGGTGCGGCGGCTGTCATGATCCGGTCCCCCTGCTCTCTGGACGGCTGGATGACCCGGGCTTCGACGACCGGGCCGATCCCGCCGCCCATGCCGGCATCACCTGCACCGTTTGCCATGCGGTCACTGACGTCCACACGCTGGCCGGCAACGGTGGTTACACGATCGCTGCACCTGAGCACTATCCGTTCACCGATGCCGAGTCTGAACTGTTGCAGTGGCTCAACGGGCAGCTGATCCGAGCCAAGCCCGACTTTCATCGGCAATCGTTCCTCAAGCCGTTGCACCGGTCGGCTGAATTCTGCGGCAGCTGTCACAAGGTCTCGATTCCACCCGAACTCAACCACTACAAGGATTTTCTTCGCGGCCAGAACCATTACGACTCATTTCTACTTTCGGGAGTTTCCGGACATGGTGCCCGCAGCTTCTACTACCCCGCCACGGCGAGCGCGAACTGCAACGTCTGTCACATGCCACTGACCCCGAGTGATGACCCGGCGGCTGACTTGTTTCCTGGGGCGGCAGTCGCCTCGGTGCACAACCATCTCTTCCCGGCGGCAAACACGGCTCTTCCGACCATGCTTGCAGCTGCAGCTAAGCAGCCAGAGGAATCGCAGGGGTTTGAGGCTGCAGCCGCCGCCCATGCTGCGTTCCTGCGCGGCACGCAGCCCAGCGGTCTCGACCGCAAGTTGCGGGTCGACATCTTCGGGCTCAAGGGGGGAGGACGAACAGATGGAGTGCTGCAGGCTCCGATCAGACCTGAGCTGCCCACGTTGACCCCGGGCGAGACCTATCTGATTGAGGTGGTGGTGCGGACGCTGGCAGTTGGCCACCACTTTACGCAGGGCACGGTCGATTCCAATGAGGTCTGGGTGGAGTTCACCGCGGCCGATAGCCGGGGGCCATTTGCCGCCAGCGGGCTGGTCGAGCAGCCTGAGGCCAACGGCCCGGTCGATCCGGATGCCGCGCGACTGGCAGCAACAGTAGTTGATCGAAATGGAAAGAGAATTGACCGCCGCAACGTGCAGGACATCTTCACGGGGGCGGTGAATCATGAGATTCCACCCGGCGCTGCCGAGGTCATCCATTATCAGCTGCGACTGCCTGCGGAGCTGACCGGTCCAGTGACGCTTTCGGCCCGGGTTCGCTACCGCAAGTTTGACAGCGGTTACATCGGCTTCATCGAGCAGCAACTGGCAGCAGACTCGCCAGCGGCCTTGCCCCCCCTGCCAATCGTCGACCTCTGTGAAGACAGCGTCACCCTGCCGGTGCACGTCGATGGTGGACGCAGTGGATCCGTTGCCAGCCAGCGGTCACCGATTGAGCCAGCATGGCAGCGGTGGAACGACTACGGCATTGGCTGCCTGCTTGAGGGAGACTTCCAGGGCAAGCAGGGCGAACTGAAGCAGGCCGAGGCAGCCTTTCGCCGGGTCACTGCCGTGCCGGCGGGGGCGGCCCATGGCTGGATCAATCTGGCACGCGTCTTTCTCCAGGAGGGGCGTTTGCCTGAGGCAGTTGACGCCGTGAACGCCGCCGGGACTGCCACCCCACCAGCCCCGTGGTGGCAGTTGGCCTGGTTTGGCGGGGTGGTTGCGGCTGAGAACGCGGCCACTCCGCCCGATCTCGATCGGGCGATCGGTGACTTTGAGAAGATCCTTGACCCCACGAACCAGCCCCGCTCGCGTGGCTTCGACTTTTCCCGCGATTATGTGGTTCGTAACCGGCTGGCAGACACGCTTTTCAAGCGGGGGATTGCTGCCACCGGCCCTGCCCGTCAGCAGCTGCTGCTGCGAGCAGCGCGGCACTATGAAACGACCCGGCAGGCCGACCCCGAGAATCTGACGGCACACTACGGGCTCGCCCAGTGTCACGCTCGACTGGCCGACAACGCGGCCTCGACCGTCGCCGAGCAGGCTCGGGCGATCGCGGAGGAACCGTTTCGGCCAGACGGTCGGAGACTCCCCAGGCTGTTTGCCCTGCGGGACCAGTTGGCGAAGGCCGCTGAAACCCGCCCGATGTCGGCTGTGGAACACGCGGGGCTCGCCGCCATCCATCGGGCAATCCACAGTCTCCTACGTCCCGACGAGCAGGCAATGGCCACGGCGGTATCAACCCTCAGGGCGAACGATCCGGCGGCCGACCGAGCCGCGGAAGTAGTGCCGATCTACCCGCTCAAACCAATCAGCCGACCTGAGGCAGGTGCAACCGCCAGCACTCCTCAAGGACTCGCGGTCACCGAATCACCAGCCCTCACTGCTGGAGCAGCACGTCAATGAAGCGTTCGATCATCATTGCCCTGGGAGGAGGCCTGATCGCCATCCTGGTGGCAGCAACTATCTGGCGAACGCCCCGACCTGATCCCGAGGTGATCACCGAGGCCGTACCGAACCGTCGGCAGCGGAGCCTGCCTGAGTTTCAGTTCACCGATGTCACCACCGCTGCAGGCATCGATTTCGTGCACGAGAACGGTGCCGCAGGCGGAAAGTTCCTGCCGGAAACAATGGGTTCGGGAGTGGTGGCCTTCGATTATGACGTCGATGGAAACTGCGACCTCTGCTTCATCAACTCACGGCCGTGGCCGGATGGCGACGACGCGGGGAGCGGCTGCCGACTCTATCGCAACATCGGGGACGGCACATTTGCTGACCAGACCGCCGCAGCGGGGCTGGGCACGCCGATCTACGGCATGGGGGTGACGGCGGGCGACTACGATAACGACGGCTGGCCAGACCTCTTTCTTACTGGAGTGGGTGGCGACCGGCTCTACCACAACGTCGAAGGCAACACCGGCGATCGACGATTCGTCGAGGTGACCGCCGAGGCAGGTGTTGGCGGCCCTGGGGGCTGGCCAGGTGCGGAGGTGGACTTTCAGCGTTCCCGTGACCCGTTGGCCTGGAGCACGTCGGCCAGCTTTTTTGATTACGACGGCGATGCCCTGCTCGACCTGTTTGTCTGCCGGTACGTCGAGTGGAGCCCGGTTGCTGATCAAGAACTGGGGTTTCAGATTGCCGGTCTCGGACGGGCCTACGGACCGCCCACCAGCTTCAGCGGCAGCCAGTGCGTGCTCTATCGCAATCTCGGCGATGGACGGTTTGCCGACGTCTCGGCGGCAGCTGGAGTTGAGGTGTCCGATGCGTCCTATGCCAGCCGCGGTGAATCTGCGGGGCTCGCCAAGGCACTCGGGGTCTGCGTAACCGATGTCGATGACGATGGCTGGCCCGACATCGTCGTCGCCAACGATACGGTGCGGAACTTTCTGTTTCACAACGTGCCTGCTGACGACGTGGCGATCGGTGGTCGGCGGTTTATCGAGGTTGGCCTGACGGCCGGCGTGGCCTATGCCGAGGGCCGGGCCCGCGCTGGCATGGGCATCGACGCGGCGAACTGGCAGCCAGGACGCCGGGCAGTCGCGATTGGCAACTTCGCCAATGAACCAAACACCTTTCTTGTCGCCGAGCCGGGGGGTGATCTGCTGTATGCCGATGCCGCGCTGGCCGTCGGACTTGCCGGCCCTAGCCGGGCGGCGATGAAGTTTGGCGTGCTGTTTGCTGACCTCGATCTTGACGGTTGGCCTGACTTGCTGACCTGCAATGGCCACCTTGAACCTGAGATTGCCAGCGTGCAAGCGGGGCAGTCCTACCGGCAGCCCCCGCAACTGTTCTGGAACAGCGGCAAAGATGGCTGGTTTGAACCAGTGACCAAGGCAGGTGATCTGTTCATACCAATCGTCGGCAGGGCCGCGGCCACGGCTGATTTCGACCGTGACGGCGATCTCGACCTCGTCCTCACGGCCAATGGCGGACCGCCGCGATTGCTGCGGAACAATACCCGCGGTCTTGGTCATTCCCTTCAGGTACGGCTGGTGGGTGACGGTCGCCATAGCAACCGTGATGCCATCGGGGCCGTTGTCGAGGTTGAAACTGCTGGTGGAACCCAGCGGCAGGAACTGCGGGCAGGTCGAGGCTATCTCAGTCAAAGCGAGTTGATGCTTACCTTTGGGTTGGGCGAGAGCGAACAGGCCGACCGGGTGACGATCCGTTGGCCCGGCCGAGATGCCGGCCCGCCAACGGTGCTTGAGGACCTGCCGGCCGGACGGGTGCATTTGGTGCAGCAGCGGCCCCCGACGCAAACTGTGGGCAGTGCGGAGACGCCACCGGGCTGGTTCACCGTGGTGCCGGGTATCGAGCACGTCTATGAAAATGGCGAAGCGGCCGGGAACCTCGCCATCCTTGAGTCACTCGGTGGCGGCGTGGCTCTGGTTGATGGCGATCAGGATGGGGATCTCGACATCTTTCTGCCGGGGGGTGGTGGATTTGCCGGTG
>CALAZQ010000603.1 GCA_937926325.1 uncultured Planctomycetaceae bacterium
CATTTCTTTGCTGCGGCTGATGCCCCGCTGGCGAAGAAATTGGCGAGGTGTTTCAGGCAGCTTGAGGAAGACCCTCGACGACACGCCAATATCAAACAACTCACTGGCGATTTGAAAGGGTTCCGACGCTATCGGGTCGGTGACTGGCGGGTGATCTATTCGATCGATTCCGTCCGCAATCAGGTATCAGTTTTGGCGATTGCTCACCGCCGAGAGGTCTATGACTAGCAATCGCTGCTGCTGGCTGCCGCGGAGTCGATGGCTGGCCTTGTGGTGACGTGGTAAACGAATCATTTGCCAATCACCGCCGACGGTGGTTCCTCTTCGTGTCCTTCGTGCCTTCGTGGTGATCAACGAACAACATTGCGGCCCGTTTGAATCAGCTGCCCTCAGCCAACCGCTGGGCTTCCTGGCGGAATTCCGGAGCCCAGGCGTTGAAGGACTGGACGAGCCGGCCCAGCGTCTGCCGGTTGGCACCCTCCCGCTCGTAGAAGCCGGTCAGACTGACCAGATTGGCAGGCTCGCTGGGGCCGTAGCAGCCGAAACACTCGCGGCCGTGGGCGGGGCAGATCGCGCCGCAGCCGGCGTGGGTGACCGGGCCAAGACAGCTGATGCCCCGGGCCACTGCCACGCAGACCGTCTGCCGTTGCTTGCACTCGACGCAGACACTGTGGCTGGGGATGGTTGGCCGCCGGCCCAGCAGGAAGGCGGTGAGCACCTCGAGCAGCTGGCCCGGGTCGATCGGGCAGCCCCGCAGTTCGTAGTCAACCTTCACATGGTCGGCGATTGCCGTGCTCGTCGCGAGCGTTGAAATGTATTCAGGCGAGGCGTAAACGCCTGTGAGGAAGTCGGGGTCGCGGCCCCAGTTCCGCAACGCCTGGATGCCGCCGGCAGTGGCGCAGGCGCCGATGGCGACCAGGTGCCGGCACTGCCGGCGGATCTCTTTGATGCGATCAATGTCCTCAGGCGTCGAGATCGAGCCCTCGACCAAGCCGACGTCGTAGGGGCCCGGTTCGATTCGCGATCGGGCCTCGAGGAAGTGGGCGATCTCAATCCGTTCAGCCACCTGCCTCAGCCGGCCCTCCAGGTCGAGCAGCTGCAGCTGGCAGCCGTCGCAGGAGGCGAACTTGTAGACGGCCAGCTTCGGGCGGGGAGCACTCATAGCTGGGGCACCTCGAGGTAGCGGCTGATCCGGTCATGCCGGAACACGGGGCCGTCCTTGCAGACAAACTCCGGCCCAAACTGGCAGAGGCCGCAGAAGCCGGCGGCACAGTGCATGTTCCGCTCCATCGACAGCCAGAACCGCTCCGGCGGCAGGCCCCGGGCAAAGGCGGCGGTGGCGAGGGCCCGCATCATCACCTCGGGGCCGCAGGTGATGACCGCCGAGGCTGCCTCGATCGGCTGCTGTTCCAGCAGTTGCGGCACGAAGCCGACTGGGCCCTCCCAGCCGGCGGTGGCCCGGTCAACGATCAGCTCGACCGTGAGCCCGGCGGCTCGCCACTGGGCAATGTCAGACTGATAGAAGAGGTCCTCCGGCGTCTTCGCCCCAAACAGCACCGCCACCCGGCCGAAGCGGTCGCGGTGACTCGCAGCCTGGCAGACTGCCGCCCGCACCGAGGCCAGCCCGACACCACCGGCGGCGATGATCAGGTCGGCTCCGGCAAGTTCTTCTAATGGCCAGTGCCGGCCGTAGGGTCCGCGGATCAGCAAGTCATCACCAGGGCCCATGGCAGCGAGCCGGTTCGTAACATTGCCGACAGCCCGCACTGTGTGCAGCACCGGATGCTCCCCGGGCGGGGAGGCGATGGAGATGGCCGCCTCGCCGATGCCCGGCAGGTAGAGCATGTTGAACTGCCCCGGATGCGAGGCGGCCAGCCGCTCGCGGTGCGGCTCGTCGATCGCCAGGGCATAGCTCCG
>CALAZQ010000604.1 GCA_937926325.1 uncultured Planctomycetaceae bacterium
CTGACCCAGCGATTCGGCACGACCACGGTGCTCGATGATCTGTCGCTGGCCACCGGTGACATCGGCTCGCTGGTGCTGGTCGGGCCGTCGGGTGGCGGCAAATCGACCCTGCTACGGATTCTGGCCGGCCTCGATGTGCCGACTGCCGGCCAGCTGAACTTTGATGGCACGGCTCTGCCGCGGGACGAAGCAGGCCTGCTGGCCTATCGTCGCACGGTCGGAACGGTCTTTCAGGCCTACAATCTTTTCCCGCACCTGTCGGCACGAGAAAATCTGATCTTGCCGCTGGTTCATGTGCACGGGCTCAGCCGCGAGGAGGCTGAAGCCCGGGTTGTTGAACCTCTTCAGCGGTTCCAGCTGGCCGACCACGCCGACAAGCGGCCCGCCCAGCTTTCCGGTGGACAGAATCAACGCATCGCCATCCTGCGGGCACTGGTGGTGCAGCCGATCAGGCTTTTCCTCGACGAGCCGACCTCTGCCCTCGATCCCGAAATGACCGCTGAAGTGCTCGACATGATCGAAGCCCTCAAAGAGACCGGGACCGACTTCGTGCTGGTGACCCATGCCATGCACTTTGCCCGGCAGGTGGCCGACGAGGTGGCCTTCATCGGTGAGGGCGGGGTGCTGGCCCACGGCACCGCCGCCGAGGTCTTCGAGAACTGCGACAATCCACGGGTAACCACGTTCTTTGAAAAGGTGTTGCGATGAACCCAGTTGAATCAACCACCCCGGAACCGACGGCCGCCGTCCCAGCTGTTGCCGATCTTTCGCCCCAGGCATTCGGCCGGCAGGTCTTCCTCGGGGCGCTGGCTGCCGATGCCATCGCCATGCCGGTCCACTGGTACTACAACCAGTCGGCCATCGAACGCGACTTCGGCCTGATCGACTGCTATCACGCCCCAAAGCCGCAGCACCCCGACAGCATCCTCTGGCGGTCGGAGTACCGGCCACTCAACGAGCGGGGTGACATTCTGCGCGAGCAGGCCGAGTACTGGGGCCGGCGGGGTGTCCACTATCACCAGTTTCTGAAAGCGGGTGAGAACACCCTCAACGCCCAGTTGGCGGTCGAACTCTTTGAGCAAGTCCGGCGAGCCGGGCACTATGACCCCGAACGCTGGCTCGACACCTACATCGAGTTCATGCTCACCCCGGGCCGGCACCGTGACACCTATGCCGAGGAGTACCACCGGCACTTCTTCACCAACTACGCCTCCGGCCGCAAGCCGATCAACTGCGGTGTCCGTGACATTCACATCGGCGGGCTCGTGCAGGTGCCGGCTCTCGTCGCCGCCCTCGGCCCCCGGCATCCCGA
>CALAZQ010000605.1 GCA_937926325.1 uncultured Planctomycetaceae bacterium
CTCGCTGATCAAACATGTTGGAAGAATGGCAGCCGGGAGCGGAAGCGACCGGACGTGCGGGACGATTGACGTTTTACGGCACGTTCGCCCTGCCGCCGCTCAGGGGTGCCCCTGCCCACTCGCTGGTCAAACGTGTTGGAGGCCGGGAAGCCGGGAGCGGAAGCGACCGGACAATCGCTACGTTTGAGTTCGGCCCTTCCGCCTGCCAGACAAGATTTCAGCTCCCGCAAACCTCATGCAGCTCAATCCCTCGTCGGCACAACCGCCGCCAGGAGCTGGGCCGGCCACGGGGGATCGTAGCGGCAGCCGGCGACCGGAATGCCGGCTTTCACGAGGGCCGTGACCGTCTCGTCTACCGGGCCGCGGCTGGGGGCGAGTTCGCACCACAGACGGTCGTCGTCGGGGCACTCGCAGCCGATCGCAATGTGGCCGATCGCGCGGGCTGCTTCGTGGGCCGCGGCCGGGCAGTCAACCCGCAGCCGCCAGCTGTTGACCTCCGGCCAGGCCTCCGGCCGGCAGCGGCCGGCCTGCAGCAGCCGACCCTCGTGCAGCACGAGCAGATCGGTGAACCCCGCGGGAATGTCACCGTCGTTGCAAGCGGCCACGACGGTGCGGCCGAGCGACACCGCATCATCGACGATTCGGTCGAGCAGCTCCCCGCCCGCCGGATCGAGGCCGGCGGTGGGGTTGTCGAGCAGCAGGACGGCGGGCTCGTGGAGCAGGGCCCGGGCCAGCAGCAGCCGTTTGCTCTGGCCGGTCGAAACGGCATCGCACCGGGCCCCAGCGAGCCGTTCAAGCCCTACCCTGGCGAGGACGCGGCTGACGGCTTCGCTCAGGTCGCTACCCCGCAAGCCCCCGGCCGCGGCGAAGAGTTCCAGGCATTCATCGAGCCGAATCGCCGGCCAGGCCGGCACCCCATCGGGGACGTAGCCGACCAGCCGCCGAATGGCCTCGCCTTGCCGCGTGGCTGAAAACCCGCCCACCGTCAGTTCGCCCGACCGCAGCGGCAGCAGCGTGGCGATTGTCTCCAGCAGGCTGGTCTTGCCGGCGGCAGTCGGGCCGATGACCGCGACGGCCCGCCCCGCGGGAATGCTGAGGTCGAGTCGTTCCAGGGCGACAACCCCCAGCCGTTCGACGGTGACGCGGTCGCACTCAATCATGCAGGGTTCATCATTCGCCGGTCGAACGCCATCCCGGGGCCGGGCTTACCCGCCCTGAAGCCGGGCCTTTGTCAGCTCGATGGCAACGAGCATACCTTTGGCCTTGTTGACGGTTTCCTGAAACTCATTCGCGGGCTGGCTGTCAGCGACGATGCCCGCCCCCGACTGCACGTAGGCTGTCCCGCCGCTGACGACGATCGTCCGCAGGGCAATGCAGGTGTCCATCGCCCCGCCGAAGTCGATGTAGCCGACGGCCCCGGCATAGGGACCCCGCTTGTTGGGCTCGAGTTCATCGATGATCTGCATCGCCCTGATCTTTGGCGCGCCCGAAACCGTGCCCGCCGGCAGGCAGGCCCGCAGGGCATCGAAGGCGGTCTTGCCCGGCAACAGTCGGCCACTGACGTTGCTGGTGATGTGCATGACGTGGCTGTACCGCTCGATCGCCATCACGTCAGTCAGCTCGACCGATCCGATTTCAGCGACGCGGCCGACGTCGTTGCGGCCGAGGTCGATCAGCATCACGTGTTCGGCCCGCTCCTTGGGGTCGGCCAGCAGGCCGGCGGCAAGTTCGGCATCCTCTTCCGGAGTGCCGCCGCGGGGGCGGGTGCCGGCCAGCGGCCGCACGGTCACCCGGCCATCGACCACCCGCACCATGATCTCGGGGGAACTGCCGACCAGCGTCGCCGCCGGTGTTCGCAGATAGAACATGAACGGGCTTGGGTTCACCACCCGCAGCGTTCGGTAGAGTTCCAGTGGCGGTGCCGCGAAGGGAACGGCCAGCCGGCGACTGAGGACGACCTGGAAGACATCGCCCGCATGAATGTAGTCGATGGCCCGTTCGACCGCCTGCTGGAAGTCCTCCCGACTCCGATTGGCAAGTGGTTCACCAAGAGGCTGCTCCAGGCTGCCGATGTCGCACAGCGGCGGCCAGTCCGAGGGCTGTTGCAACTGGGTAATCGTGGCATCGACCCGAGCGGACGCGGCGTCGTAAGCGGCGGCGATCGCCGCCGCGGAGGTGCCTTCGATTTTCGCCAGAACCACGACGTCGATGCTTTTCGAGACATGGTCAAAGACGACCAGCCGGTCATAGAAGGCAAAGCAGATGTCGGGCAGTCCGAGGTCGTCCGCCGGCACGTCCGGAAGATGTTCGACGTAGCGAACCGCGTCATAGGCGGCATAGCCGATCGCCCCGCTGGTGAACGGGGGCAGGTCATCGAGCCGGGCCGGCTGAAAGGCGGCCATCCGCTGCTCGAGTGCGGCCAGCGGATCATCCGAGTCAAAGGTCTCGGCGCTGGCCCCGCTGCAGCTGACGGTCACCTGCCGGCCGCGGGCCTCAAATCGTAGAAACGGTTCGGCACCGAGAAAGCTGTAGCGGCCGACCTTCTCGCCGCCGATCACACTCTCGAACAGGCAGCCGTCGCTGCCGGCATCGATGCGGGCGAAGGCCGAAAGCGGGGTCAGCCCGTCGGCGAAAATTCGCCGATAGACGGGGACGACCGCAGCTGTCCCGGCCAGCCGGACGAACGTCTCTCGGTCGGGAAGGTGGGGCATGGTGCGGCGGGAACGGCCCGGGGGAAAGTACTGGCAAATGTGACCGAGCCGAATCGTACCAGACCGCCGAAAATGTCTGCCATTGCCGCCGGGGCAAAACGACCTGCTCAGCAGCCGCGAACCAGCAGTGCCCCGCCCCACCGTAGCGTTGCCGGGAGAGGTGCCATGCTGCGGCGGGGCGGCAACTGCTATGATGTCGGGAGCGGGAGGGTGGCCGTGGGCCGGCCTCCAACCTGTTCTTCGATTCATGTGACGAGGCGGCCGATGCGGTGCCAGCAGTGCGACAAACAGGCGATGTTTCACATCACCGAACTTGAGTCGGGGGAGGTGCGGGAGGTTCACCTCTGCGAGGATCACGCCCGTAACTACCTGAACCAGTCGGAGGGAACCGCCCAGCCGTCGGAGTCGGCAGGCCCACTCGGGGTGGCACAGACGGCCGAGGAGCTTTCGGAACTCGATCAGAAGGTCTGCGAGATGTGCGGCATCACCTTTTTCGAGTTCCGGAATCAGGGGCGGCTTGGCTGCCCTCACGACTACGTCCAGTTTGAACAGGAACTTGAACCGCTGATTGCCAATATCCACGGTGCCGTTGACCATACCGGCCGTCGGCCCCGGCGGCCGGCTGGTAGTGAACTGCCCGAAGCGACCGAATCGCTGACCAGGGTGATCGGGCTGCGGAAGGAAATCCGGGAGGCGGTGGAACGAGAGGAATATGAGCGGGCGGGCACGCTCCGCGATGAAATCCACCAGGTTCTCGACAGCTGGCATGCCGGGGAGCAGGCTGCCGATGGAAGTGACTCCGTGCAGCCCAGCGAAAGCCCTTCAAACTGATGATCAAGCTCGATTCACTCACGACCTCGATCGGCGAATGGCTAAAAGGAACCGGGCCGGAGTCTGACATCGTGATGAGCAGCCGGGTGCGGCTGGCCCGCAATCTGGCCCACTATCCTTTTGTCGGGCGAGCCTCGGATCAGGAGCGGGGGGAGGTTGAGCAGTTCCTCCGCAGCCGACTCATGCAGCTGCCGTCACGGCTGACGCTCGAATATGTCGATGTCGGTGGACTGGGCGAACTCGATCGGCAATTTCTGGTGGAGCGGCAGCTGATCAGTCGCGAGCATGCCGAGGCTGCCGGGTCGCGGGGGGTTGCCATCGACCCGAGGGAGCAGCTCAGCCTGATGGTCAACGAGGAGGACCACCTGCGGATTCAGTGCGTCCACAGCGGCCTCGATCTCGAAGCAGTCTGGCAGCAGATTGCCGCGGTCGATGACGAGATTGAGAACGTCGTCCCCTACGCCTTTCACTCACGCTGGGGCTACCTCACCGCCTGCCCGACCAATGTCGGCACCGGAATCCGGGTCAGCGTGATGCTGCATCTGCCCGCCCTCGTCATCACCCGGCAGATCGACAAGGTCTTTCGCAGCCTGCACAAAATCTCGCTGGCCGTGCGGGGCCTCTACGGAGAGGGTTCTCAGGCCTTCGGCGACTTCTATCAGATCTCCAACCAGACCACGCTGGGCAAGACCGAACAGGAATTGATCGCCCAGGTGGCCGATGTGGTGCCGGTGCTGATCGACTACGAACGCCGGGCCCGAGACTTTCTGGTGCGGGAGACCGAACAGAACATTCATGATCAGGTCAGTCGGGCTTACGGCATCCTCCGGACAGCCCAGACAATCACGGCTGAAGAGACAATGCAACTGCTGTCGCGGGTTCGCATGGGGGTGCTGCTCGGCCTGCTCGATGATGTCGATGTGGCCGACATCAATCTGCTGCTGGTGCGGACGCAGCCAGCCCATCTGCAGAAGCTCCGTGGGGTCGAACTCGACACCAAAGACCGCAACATTGAGCGGGCCCGGTTCCTCCGGAAGTATTTCGAGACCGGATCGGCTGAGGCGAACTAGCTCTATCACCGGCTGGGGTATGTCGCCGGCTCAGGGGCGGCAAAAGTCTCGTCGCGGGGCGAGGATACGCCCGACGCTCCTCGAGCGTTCGCCGACCCCTGAGCCTCGTCGAGCGTTGCTGCAACACGGAAGCCAGGAGCGGCAGCGACTGGACCCGCAGTACGTTTGGC
>CALAZQ010000606.1 GCA_937926325.1 uncultured Planctomycetaceae bacterium
GCCTTGAAGCTGCTCGACCGGGCGGCGGCACTCGCGGCCGAGGCCCGGCTGCCGCTAATGCGGGCAGAACTCTGGATGCGACGGGGCCTCCGGCTACAGGAGCTGGGGGCGGGGGGGCGCCGGCAGGCGGTGCTCGAGGCGATCGAGTGCTATCAGCAGGCTCTGGCCGGTGGCATCGACGCCGGCTCTGCTCCCGACTGGTTTGGCCAGATTCAGAACAACCTGGGGCTGGCCTATCTGACGACGCCGGCCCGCGAGGCGAGCGATCAGCTGCGGTGCGGCATTGCCGTGCAGTCCTTCCGTAAGGCGCTTGAAATCTTCACCCGCGAGGCCGACCCCGGCATGTGGGCGAGCGTCAGCATGAATCTGGCCAGCAGCCTGCAGTACCTGCCCTCGACCCATCCGGGTGAAAACCTCGCCGAGGCGATCGACCTCTACGAGCAGGTGCTCGCCGTCCGCACCGCGGAGGATGACCCTGTGGCCCACGCCCGGGTGCTGCTCAACCAGGCCAATGCCTTGGCCCATCTCGGCATCTTTGCGCCGGCCCGGGAAAAACTGGCCACCGCCGGGGAACTCTTCCGCTGTCACGGGCTGACCGGTGAGGCTGAGGCGGCCGCCGAGCTTCTCCGCGAGATCGACTCGGCTGAAGTGGCCGGTACGGCAGCGGCCCCCAGCGAGAGGGCGGACTGATGGACCTCCACGAACGGCACCAGTTCGACCTGCTGCTGGAGTTGGCGACTGAGCGGTTTGCCGCCCGACTCCAAGAGCGGCACCGGGGGCCGGAGCCGGCGCTAGTGCGGCTGGCCGCCGACGGTGGCGGTGCCGACACCGAGCAGTTCGTGACTGCCTTCTTTCAGGACATGCTGCTCGACTCGGCCGCTGGCGGGGCCTTTGTGCTGCAAGCCCTGGCCAAGCGGCCGGTGGCCGGACGGCTGGCAGCCCTGGCTGATGCCCAGCGGGTCGAGGACCTGCTGCTGCGGCTGGCCCAATCGGTCTTCAGTGAACTGCTGGTCAAGAAAACAACCGAACAGCTGCAACGCTACGCTGGCTACCTGGGGGCAGGCAGTGCTGTCGGGGCTGGCCGTGAGGAGGGAACACGATGACGCTTGCCGAAACGAATTCTGCGGACGCCGACTCTGCCAGTGAGCTGGCTGAGCTCGACTTTGAAGCCTTGGCCGGCCGGGTCGATCGGGCGTTGGCCGCGGTGGCCGGGCTCGAGTTGGCCGCCCGTAAGACTGCCCGCGAGGCGACGACGGCGATCGAGGCGTTTCACAAGGTTGGCCTGCGGGCGATCGTCAAGCATTTGAAAGACGATCCCCGTGGCCGTGAGCTGCTGCTGGAGCTGGCGGGGCAGCCGGAGGTCTATGCGCTGCTGTCGATGCACGGGCTGATTCGGGCCGACCTGCCGACC
>CALAZQ010000607.1 GCA_937926325.1 uncultured Planctomycetaceae bacterium
CCGATCGAGCGCAAACGCCGGCCGGGCACAGTAACGCAGCAGATGCTCCAGGCTCCGGAAGTACCCCGGCACGTCCCGGTCAGCAAGTGAGATTCGAAACCCTCCGGGCAGACCGCCGAAGGGCCTCAGGGCGACGAGGCGTCGCCAAAAACCATCAGGGCCGAGGCATACCACTGATTTGGGACGTACTTCTCGGGCTGCTTCTCCAGATCTGGTCGATTCCTTTCAAACAGGATTGTTTCCTTGTGCGGCCGGTCCGCAAGCAGGCGGACCTCAATGACGTGGTCGCCCGGGTCGAGACGACCGATCGGCAGGGAGGCGATCCGCCAGTAGGTGCAGTAGCCGTCGATCCGGTTGACCTTCCGGGCCGGCTCGTCATCGACTTGAACTTCCACCGCGCCACCCCCCGGACCAATCAGGTCGTAGACGGAGACCTGTCGGCCCGTCACGCCCTCCTCAGTCGGAATGGAGACCCGGAATCGCAGAGTCGCCCCGGCAGCCGTCGCCCGCCAGAGCACCGGCATCCGGTTGCGAAAGCGTTTGGCGAGGGTGTCGTTTTCGGGCAGCGTCCGCTCCCAGCCGGCGGAGACCATCGTCGGGCCGATCGGGACAAGCTTGGCCTGCTCCCAGTTGTCGGGCTGAAGCGGTGTCGGCAGCGGCCGCGGTTTCGCGGCTGAGCCGAGTTGGCCGATCGTTTCGAGCGATCGAGCGAGCACCTCGGTGTAGAGCCGATGGCCGGTCTCAACGAGAGGGTGAACCCCGTCCGTCGAAAACAGCATCGGTTCGGTCGCCGGATCAAACGGCGTCGGCTTCTCGCCTTTGAAGACGAGCGTCCCGGCCGCCAGTCGCCGGGCCACCTCAACGCCAAAGTGGACTGTCGGGATCTGGTAGTGGTCGGCAACCGCCTCCATCGCCGAGGCTGATCGCTGAAACAGCCCCGCCCGCAGGTCGGGCACCATCCACTCAGACAGCGTATAGACGAAGCAGATGTCGGTGGTTGGATCGGCCCGGCGAATCTGGCGGACAATTCCCTCCATCGTCGCCTTGATCTGCTCCGGGGCGGCCCCGCCATCGTTGACCGCGAATTCAATGAAGACGAGATCGGGCTGCCGGGCAATCACATCCTGCCCAACGCGGAAGGCACCGAGGTTTGAGCCAGTGCCGCCGATGGCGGCGTTGATCTCCCTGAAGCTCACCTGAGGAAAACGTTCTTTCAGCCAGGCCAATGACTGCACCCGCCAGCCCGGGGCGGCAGTGATGCTGCCGCCGAAGTAAGCAACCCGCAACTCACCCCCCCGCTTTGCCTTGGCAAAGAAGTTGGGCAGGCCACCGCGGGGCCGACATTCCACCGCCGGCACCGACGGCGGCAATTCCTCGATCTCAAGATCCTTAAACCGGACCTCTGCCACGGCGTTGCCGTGAATCTGCAGGGCGATGACACCAGCGGCCGGCAGTCCCAGCTCGGGCTCGGTGTAATCGACAGTCCGGATGCCATTGACCCAGAGCTGCACCCGAGACCCTTCGGCACGAATCCGGTAGTCGTGCCATTCACCGGGCCGCGAAACCTTTTGAAGCACCTCCTGCGACGGCTGGGCCAGCATCCGCTTCCGACGGGACTCGTCGTAGAGGGCTCCGTCGTAACCGTGACCAAAGTCAGCCTGGTAGCCGATCACCTCGTGGCTGCCAGGAATCCGCTCGCTGCGAAACTGAATCCCTGAATTCACAAAGCCCTCGGTGCCAGTAAGCCTGACCTTCAGCCGCAGCTCAAAGTTGCCGTACCGCTTGGTCGTGCAGAGAAAATCATTCTTCTGTTGTTTTTTATCGAGTGATCCGGCAACGATCTCGCCATTCTCGATCCGCCAGACAGTAGCGGTATCACCTTCCCAGCCCGCAAAGGTCTTGCCGTCAAAAAGTGGCACCCCAGCGGCCTGAATCTCCGGTGATAACAGCCCCGCCAGCACGAGGCTGATCGCCGCGAACAACCGCACTCGTTCGGTTGAGAAAAATCTGCTCATCCCCAAAACTCCCGTTCCGGCCGCTTTTTCAGGCCATTCGCTTCAGCATCGGGCTTGCCGTTGCTGGTGAATGTCTCGGTGGCCGGGTCAAAGCCGAGGGTGCGGCCAAGAATCCAGGAGAGGGCTGCGGCATGGCTGACCACATGGCTCCGCCGCATAATCGCAGGATTGCAGACTGGCTGCTGTCGACTCTTCACGCAGTCAAAGAAATTGCGGGCATGCAACGCGGCGTCAGTGCCCCGAATTCGCTTGTAGCCCTCACCCAGTTCTGCCCGCAACGATTCCGGAGTGATGTCGATGTCACCTTCGTCACCGGTCGAGACCATGCCCTCACTCCCGATGAACTTCACCGGGCAGGTCCCCAGTTTGGTGTTCCAGCGGGGGCCGCGGTCTTTGAAGGGATCTTCCAGAAAATCAAGGACCAACTTCACCCCATCGGCGTAGCGGCAGATGATGTTTTTATCAGAGGGGGTGAACTCCACCGGCCCGGTGTCGTCGTACTTCCCCGCCCACTGACAGAGATCAACCGTGTGGGCCCCCCAGTCAAGGAGCTTCGCTCCTGATTCAAAGTCGAAATAGCCCCGCCAGCGGCGCTTGATGACATACTCGCTGTTGTAAGGCCGCCAGGGACAGGGCCCCAGCCAAAGGTTCCAGTCGAGCTCTTCCGGGTCGGGTGTCGGCTGGGCCGGCAGCCAGTCGTTATTGAGCACAGGCGTGTAGACGGAAGCGTGCAGTTCCTGAAGCTGGCCAAGCTTTCCAGCGTGGACAAGCTCAACCGCCTGCTGAAAGTTCGGCACGCTTCGTCGCTGAGTACCTGCCTGGAAGATCCGGCCGGTTCGCCGCATCGTCTCCTCGATCTGCCCGCAGATGTCGATCGTCAGGCCGCAGGGTTTTTCGCAGTAGACATCTTTGCCAGCTTCGGCGGCCATCATCGCCGCCTTCCCGTGCCAGCGATCGCCCGTCGCAACAATGACGCAGTCAATATCATCCCGGGCGAGCAGTTCCCGCAGATCGCCAGTGGTGGTGCAATCGGTGTTGCCATAGGTCTGGTCGATGAACTGCTTGCCTTCCCGACGGCACCGCTTCTGAATGTCAGCGACCGCCACTGCCTGGACGTCGGGAAACTTGAGCATCTCGGTCAGCACGTACTTGCACCGCGGGCCAAAGCCGATCACTCCGAGGGTCAACCGTTCACTGGCTGCCGGGGTGCCGGGCTCAAGCCCCAGCGCCCGGGCAGAGACGACCGTCGGCACCGTCACCGCTCCGGCTACCTGAGCGGCAGTGGCCAGAAACGCACGACGTGAGGAAGCCTGCCCCGGCTCTGATGGCTGGTCTGTCTGATGACTGAGTCGAAGAGGATGTTTCATGGGTGTGCTCCTTGGAGGCTGTTATTGCAGAAGGATCAGGCAGCCAAGCTTGCCGATGGAAATGGTAATGTATCACTTGAGGGCTGCTTAGAGGATAGGACGGCCAACGGCACTTTCACAAGCATCTCGCCCGTCGGCAGCAGCCG
>CALAZQ010000608.1 GCA_937926325.1 uncultured Planctomycetaceae bacterium
CGCCGGCGAGCGGTTGATGTAGAGCCCTTCGATCGTGAACCGGTTCTGGCGGGTCTTGTTGAGATACCAGTTGAGCCCGCCGCCGTACTCCTGCGCGGTGCCGTACTGGCCGGTGAGGGCACTCGTGCGGCCATAGACCTCCCAGGTTCGCGGGATGAGGCAATAGCCGAGGAAGGCGCTGCCGCCTTGATCGAACAGGCTCTGGCGGTCGAACTGTCCCTCGCCGACAAAGTCGTTGAGAAACCGCCAGTAATATTCCAGAAAGCCGCTGAAGCCGCGATACTTGAAGCCGGCATCGACGGTGGCCAGACGATACTTGAGCTGCTTGACGCGAGTGCCCGCCCCGAGCGCACCCTTCTCGCCGATCGGAGTGCCGTCCGAGAGTCGCAGCACCGTGTTTTCCGGGTTCTGAAAGCCTCCCAGCTGGCCGGTTCCGAGGATGGTCGCCGGCGTTCGGGCATAGGTGCCGGAGGTGCCGACCCGCAGCACCAGGTTGTCGTGGTGCTCCATGTCGGAATAGCCGTGGCCGTAGGGTCCGAGCGGCTCGAGCCAGATGTTGCCACTCCAGGCCATGGCGGTCCCCGCGCGGAACAGGCCGGCTTCGCCGCCGTCGATGCCGTTGTAGACGCCGGCGTGGTAGTGCAGCAGTTTGTCAAACAAGGCCCCAATCGACATGAAGCCCGGGCTGTAGCTCGGCCGAAAGAAGGTGTTGGCCATGCTGCGATCGACACCCATCGGCCAGCGGGATGAAATCAGCCATTCCCGGCTGCCCGGCACCTGGGTGACGCCGCCGCCGATCAGCACGTCTTCGCTGAACCGCAGTGCGAGCAGACCGACCGGCACCACATTGACAAAGAGGCCGGCGTTGGTGGTGCCAAACAGCGAAAAGTTGTAGGCCACCTGCTCACCACCGACGAACCCGCTGAAGCCCAGCAGGAAGCGGTTGATGTTGAAGTCGTTTTCATTGCGGACGGGAAGGGTGGTGCCGGCGGAGTCGGTCCACTCGGTGACCCCGCGGGCCAGTTCCAGCCAGCGAAACTGAAGGTAGCCGTCGAGGGCCAGGGCAAACGGAAACTTGCCGCTGTCCTTTTTGGCGGCATACAGCAGCAGGCCCTTGGGCGGGGCGATGTCGGTGGCAGGGATGTACATCGGCCGCGGAATCCCGGCCAACCGCCTTGTCACCTCCCGCTCGACGGCCTCGTCGATCCGCCGCTGGAGTTCCTCCGGGTCGATTTCTTCCCGCTCGGTCTCCGGCACCAGCATGACCGGCTCGTTGCCCTCGTCGATGACAGTTGCGGCCGGCTCAGGCACTGCGGGCGTCGGCCGCAGCACCGACTTGGAACTGTCGATGCCACCGGGCAGTTCGATATCGCCCTCATCGCCAGCCGCCTCCTCGCCCTGGAACAGCACCGGCGCAACCTCCGCGGCAGCCACCAGCTGCAAGCCCGTATTCACTAGAAACACGGGCAGCAGGCAGACGAGCAGAGCGAGGAGCGGGCGGGCAGGCATGGAACGGCCGGCGAGGGGAACAGAAAATGCCAGCAGATAGAACCGCGCCACCGCCCAGAGGATCAAGACAGATTGCACCCTGCGGCCCGGGCGGGAACACCGGGGGATCACAGCCTGGGCAGTCTGCGTCGCGGCGAGAAACCGCGGTGACTCACTCTGCCGGCAGCGGCTCGAGCGTCAGCGGATCCCGCAGCGGCAGGTGCTCGACCTTGCCACCGAAAAACTCCTGCATGCTGGCCCGCTTTTCGAGGTCGCCCGGGGCGATCGCCTCCCAGTCACCCACGACCAGGATCGCCATCTGGGTTGGATCGAGATGCTTCTTGGCGACCCGCAGCAGGTCGTCCTTGGTCACCGCCCTGACCTTTTCGCGATAGGTCTGCCAGTAGTCGGCCGGTCGGCCGGTCCACTCGTCGTTGACGAACACCGCCAGGGTGCGGGGCTTGCTCTCAAACTGTCGCGGAAAGGTCTCGATCAGGCCTTGCTTGGCCGTTTCCAGTTCCTCGTCGGTGACCGGCTGCTGGCGGATGGCCTTGATCTCATCCATCACGATCTGCGTGGCCAGTGCCACGGTCGGGTTCTTGCTTTCAAAGGTCGCCTGGAAGGCTCCGGGGTAGTCGACCCGCTCGGACAGAATCGACCGCACCGAATAGGCCAGCCCTTCGTTGCTGCGAACCTTCTGCATCAGCCGGCTGGTAAAGCCGCCCGCCCCGAGGATCTCGTTGAGCAGTTCCAGCGGAATCGCATCGGGGTCGTCCCGACTGATCGCCCGCTTGCCGAGCACCACCTTGCCCTGGGGAATGTCCTTGGGCACATGGTAGAGGCCGGGGGCAAGCGTGGCGGTCGGGGCCACCGGGGCGGCCGCGGCCGGGCCCCGCTCCCAGCCGGCAAAGGCGGCGGCGAGCTTTTTGAGCATTGCGTCGGTCTCAAAATCGCCCGACACCGCCACGATCATGTTTCCGGGATGGATGATGCGGTCGTGAATCTGCTGCAGCTGTTCCCGGCCGATTGCCAGCACACTCGTCTCAGTCGGCTGGCTGGCCTCAAAGTGGCTGCGGCCGTAGAGCATCGCCTTCCACTCGCGGGCCAGAATCGACGAGGCGTTGTCGTTTCGCTGCTTGAGCGACTCAACCAGCCGGGCCTTGGCCACGTCGAGCCGCTGCTGGTCGAAGGCCGGCGCCTTGAGCATCGCGACAAACAGCTTCAGGCTTTCATCAAAGTTGTCGGCCAACGCATTCAGCCGGGCCGTGGTGAAGGTGGTGCTGGCCGAAACCGACACGTTGGTGGCGAGGAAGTCGAGGGTCTCATCGAATTCTGCCGGTCCCAGTTCGGCCGTGCCCCCTTCCCGGACCAGCCGGGCCATCATCGATGCCAGGCCGGGCAGCTCCGGGGGATCGAGCGAGTCGCCCCCCTTGAACGTGATCGTCAGGTCGATCAGCGGAAACTCATGCGACTCGGCGGCATAGACGACCGTGCCGTCCGGCAGGGTCTTCCGCAGGTCGGCCGCCTTTGGCGGGGTGTAGGCCAGCGGCTGAAACTCGATCGCCTCCGGCCGGGGCGGAATGGCCTCTGCCGCAGTTGCCGAAAGCAGTGAAGCGGCCACCACCACCAGCCAGCCCGTTTGAACACCAAGGAATGTTCTCATGCTCATGCTCTTGCTCATTGGCCCGCCTCCTCGACGGCCGCGGCCGCCTGCTCACTTTCAGCCCGGCGATAGATCGCCACGCTGCGGTTGGTCTCGTCAAAATAGGCTTTCGCCACCCGCTTGATGTCGGCCGCCGTCACTGCCTCATACTTGGCCGGCATCTCGTTGATCTCCCGCCAGTCGAGCAGAGTCTCGTAGAAGGCGAGCTGGATCAGCAGCGACATGTTGTTCTCCAGTCGCCGATAGTTGGAGGCGGCAACCCGGTTTTTCACCTTGCGAAGCTCCCGCTCCGGCACCTCTTCGGTCTGCAGCCGGGCCAGTTCCTCGTACCAGGCCTGCTCGAGCAGCTCAGGCGTCGCCGCGCCGCGGGTGGTGGCATCGAACGAGAACAGGCCGGCGTATTTGCGGGTGTCGGAACTGGCCGAGGCGGTGGCGGCAATGCCGCGGCCCTCGACCATCGTCGTGTAGAGCCGGCCGGTTCGTTCGTTGAGCACCTCGGCGAGCATGTCGAGCGGATAGCTGTCGGCATGGCCTGCCGGCACCGTGTGGTAGCGGACCTCGATCGACGGCGGGAAATCGCCCACCGCGTTCATCCGCTGCTCAGCCAGCTGCTCGACCTCGAGGGTCACCACCGGCGGCGGCTTGTTGCTGCCCGGATCGAGCCGAGAAAAGTACTCTTTGATAAAGGCCTTGGCCTGCTTGGGGTCAAAGTCACCGACGATCACGCCGAAGAGATTGCCCGGCCGGTAGTAGGTATTCCAGTAGGTCTGCGCCTGCTCAAAGGTGTAGCTGTTGAGGTCGCTCGGCCAGCCGATCACCGGCCAGCTGTAGCCGCAGGAGGCCCAGAACATCGAGTTGAACTGCTCCTGAAACCGACCCGTCGGCGTGCTGTCGGTCCGCAGGCGGCGTTCCTCGTGCACGACATCCCGCTCGGAATAGAACTCGCGAAAGACGCTGTCGTTGAGCCGGTCACTCTCCATCCAGGCCCAGAGCTCAAGCTTGTTGGACGGCACGGTGATGAAGTAGCAGGTGAGGTCATAGCTGGTGAAGGCGTTCATGCCGCTGCCGCCGGCCTTGGTATAGACCTGATCGAACTCATCCTTGACGATCGTGGCGGTGGCGGGCCCCGCCTCGCCGCGGCCCTGCTGAGCGCGAATCAGCGTGTCGAGCTTGCTCCGCAGGCTCCGCAGCTGGGGCGTGTCGTTGGCGGGATCCCAGGGGTCGTCAATTTCGCCAAGGCGGTAGCGTTCATACTGCTCGGTCCAGACAATCTGGTTGATCCGGTCGCGGACCTTCTTCTGCTCGACCCGGAAGGTGCGGTCCTTGTCGGGGTCGCCGGTGCCAATGGTGTTGGTGCCCTTGAACATCATGTGCTCAAAGAAGTGGCTGATGCCGGTGATGCCGGGCCGCTCGTTGACGCTGCCGACCCGGGCCACCCAGCCGGCACTGACGACGTTGGGCTGGTCGGTGCGGGGCACCAGCAGAAACTGCATGCCGTTGGGCAGGGTGAACTCCTCCACCGCCACCTGCTGGGCGGCCGCTGGTCCCGCCAGCCCACAGACACCCACCAGCACCATCAGTCGCATCAACCAGACTCGCTGCATGAACTCACCCCGTCGGAACCAAACTGCCTCGCGGCTCGGCGTCGCACATTGAGACGTCTCACCTAGAGGTTATACCGTGCCCGCCCCTCACCGTGCAGGCGAAGTGTCTGGTTTCGGGCTGTGAACAATTCCGGGCTTCCGAACGGCCGCCAGGCCGGTTCCGCGATTGTTCGCGAGGCAGTGCCCGGTGCCGCCCCCCGGCCGCGTAGAGTTTTTTGCGGGGGTCGATCGATCGCCGTCGCCCGTCAACGCTCGCCAGGAAACCAGACCATGCCTTCGCTCGACCGTCCCGACCCCGTCATCATGGGCCACGTCCTCGCTGAACACCGGGAACTGTTTCAGCTGATCTCGCAGGCCAAGCAGGCCTTCACCGACACCGGCCGGCCGCTGGGAAAGCGGCGGGAGTATGCCCACGAACGGCTGACTGAACTGCGGCGGCATCTCCACGACCACTTTGCCCAGGAAGAGCAGGGTGGCTTCCTCGAGGAGGCGGTGACCCGTGTCCCCCGGCTCGGCCGGCGGATGGAGGAAATCCTGCAGCAGCACCCGCCCCTGCTGGCCGAACTCGACAGCCTCACCGCCGCGCTGGCAGACTTTCGGCTCGAGCCGGCAGACTGGCATGAGATCGGTCAGCAGTTCGAAACCTTTATCAGTCACCTCCAGGCCCATGAGAGGAGCGAAAATGCAGTCGTGCAGGAAGGCTACAACGAGGATCTCGGCTTGGCCGACGACTGATCGCTGGGGCACGGGCATCGTGGTGGCGGCGTTGCTGGCACTCACCAGCTGGTTGCTGCCCGCCGGTCACGCCGCTGAGCCGGCACCGCTGCGGCCGGACGACGTCGCCGTCTTCATGCGGGCCAAGCTCGACCATTCCTCGGAGGTGCTTGAAGGGCTGTCGCTGGCCGACTTCGAGAAGATTCGCCGGGGCGGCCAGCTGCTGGCCCTGGCCAGTCAGGCCTCGAGCTGGCAGGTGCTGCAGTCTGAAGAGTATGCCCGGCAGAGCGTCGCCTTTCGCCGGGCCTGCGAACGGCTGGAACGGGCGGCAACCGAAAAGAACCTCGATGCTGCGGCGCTCGCCTGGATGGACGTGACGATGAAGTGCGTCCAGTGCCATCGCTATGTTCGCGACCAGCCGGGCCGATAAGCGGCGGTCGCCGGTCGTCGGCGGCCGCTGCAGCATGCACGGGCAACAAGCCATCAGTCCACCGGCGTTCCATCGGGCCAGGTGGCCCGGCCCAGCAGTTCACGAACTGTTTCGCGACAGGGCTCGAAGACCTTGTCGCGTGCTGTGGCATTGGTGATCTGCTCCAGGCTGATGAGCACGGGTGGGCCGGTTGCCACGCCATCCGGAAATCCAATCAGCCCCATGCCGCCACCGCGAACGACAAGACCACAGGGCTTGAATCTGCTGAGCAGTTGCTCGCCGGGTGCCCTCGGTGCGGCATCAGCACTGGTGGCAGATTCGGTTTTGTCGGCCGCCGCAGCCAGGTGCAGATCGATTTCACAGCAGGCGGTGACGGCCGCGCAGAGCAGCGACAACAGCCGGGGCCGATCGGCATAGGCGGGCTGCTTTCGCCCCTCGACATGCCAGGCTTCCCGCATCACCGCCACCTGGTCAGCCAACGACGGCGGCAGCGTGTCGGCAATTTTGCTCCAGAGCGATTCCACGCCCGACCAGAGGACGGTGCCTTCGGCAAACCGCATCTGCTCGCGGCTGAGCAGAAAGGCGGTCATCTCCAGCAGTGTCAGTGGCTCGCGGGGCATCCACCGGTGTCCATCGTTCACGGGGCGGGCAAACTGCCAGCCCTGCTTTCGTCCATCGGGCAGGGCCTGACGTTCGATCGGATATCCACAGGAGGCGAGGAACTCACAGTCACGGCCCAGCGTCCGCTGCGAAAGGCTGGCGAGCCCGAGTGACTCTTTTAAGTGACCCACCAGTTCGTCGTCCGACACTGGTCGTCGTGAGGTCTCCAAGTATTCAAGCAGTTTCCAGATACGCAAAAATTGTTCGTGGCGTGCAAAGTTGGTTGTCATGGTGATGCGCCGGGGCTGGGCGGGTCGTTTGGATGCGATGATTGCACGGGTCAGAAAAGACCGCACCAATCATCAGGATCCCCGACCGTAACGTGACAACCGAACCGGCACCGTTGGTCAATGGCCGCCGACCACCAGACGCACCAATCTCTTCATCAGGCTGCCTTCTCACTGCCCCCATCAAGCTGGAAACGCTGGTCGTTCCCCTGGCTTCGGCTGCTGACCACCGACCAGATTTCTGCCGCTTCGATCAGCCGGCCGATCATCGTATGCAGCTGCGACGGCGTCGGCGGGCTGTCTTCAATGAGCGACTCTACCACCAGCCGGAGATTGTCAAACTCGGCGTCGTATTCAACGCCGACCAGCGGCATCGCGGCGGCGAACCGGCAGGCGGCCAAACAGGTATCAGCCGGAGGGGCGGCCGCTTCGGTCACCCGCTCAATGCTGACCCGCAGCAGTTGTCCATCGACGGGTGTTGTCATGGTCACCACCGCCAGATGTTCCCCCCGGAGATTCCGGTAACGGCTGGTAACAAAGACCAGCCGGATTGTTCGCTCGGCCTCGTCATGGTGATGGCGGAGATCGGACTGCTTCAATGCAGCCGCGCAGTCCTTGAGTGTCCACGGCATTCCTTTGCCCCCTTTCGGCGTTGTGCTTGGAGAGCCACCGCTCCCCTCGCTAGAAGTACGCTCAGGCCGGGTCGGGTTTTGCGCCGCTGGCCACATTTTTCCGTTCGTCGCTGCGTCCAACGGTGCCAGGGTCGTCGATAACTTCCGGCCGCATAGCGTGTGGGTGAGCAGAAGATGCTGAGGTATCAGCTTGCTGCAACCGCGTTTGGGAGGAGTTGCCATGGGCTGTGGGGAGTCGATCGAGCCGTTCCAGCACACCAGTCAGTCAGACTGTTCCACCCAACTGCTCCTGGCCTGGCAGGAACAGCACAACGAGGAGGCTCTCGGAAAGCTTCTGCGAGAAACCCACGAACTGATCGAGTCGGTTGCCCGTCGCACGCTCCGCGACGTCGGCATCGTGTCAGCCGCCCTGCTTGACGATGCCCTGTCTCTGGTGACCGATCATCTTCGCCGACTGCCAGCAGGACGCGGCGGCGGTCTCCTGCAGCGCGAATTCGACGACGCCATGGACCATCGAGCCGTTAAGCCGTTCTCGCCGCGGCCGGAAGATGGTGCCGCCGGCAGACGGTTTCTGGTCTGGCTGGCCCGCCGCCGAGCGGTTGATGTTGCCCGCCGCTACCACCGACGGTGCCGGCTCGCCGGGAGCTTTTCCGAATGCAGCCCCGACCGGGTTCGCAGGGCGGTTGCCAACGCATCGCTCGATCGGTTCGCACGCGGGGAGGCACGCCACGCGCACGAAGACCGTCTCCGCTGGCTTCGCGAAACCATCAAGCAGCTTCCCCCGGAGGATCGTCTCATTATGGATCTGACCTTCGAGGGAAAGACTCTGTCCGTGATCGCCCACGTGCTCGGCTGCTGCGAGGGAACGGTCTGCCGCCGCCG
>CALAZQ010000609.1 GCA_937926325.1 uncultured Planctomycetaceae bacterium
TCAGACCAAAGCTGGGGAACTAGGATTTGAACCTAGACTAACTGGTTCAGAGCCAGTCGTGCTACCGTTACACCATTCCCCAATGAATGGCCTGATCGCTCGATCTGAAGGCGGCGGCTGGCGGCCGTGGGCCGGTAGCCACTCACCGGTCGACGCCTGTGGTAGCCTACCGTCGGAAGACCGGGTGGGCAATCGCGTTGTTTACCGCGGCCAAAGGATTCACCGGCCATTCTGGGAGCGGAAAGAGGGCAGCCGACGTGTCGTTTTTGGTATTGCTGACAGGGTCGAAGGCGGGCGAACGGTATCGTATCGTCAAAGACCGAACCGTTATTGGGCGGCATCCCGGCTGCGATATCGTGGTCGATTCCGGAGCGGTCAGCCGGCAGCATGCGGCCGTGGTCTACGCCGATGGCAAGCACTGGATCGAGGATCTTGGCAGCCGGAACGGCACGCTGGTCAACGGCCATCGGGTAGCCGAGCGGCAGCCGCTGGAAACCGCCGACGAAATCAGCGTCTGTGACCAGCGGTTTTCGTTCACTTCAGGTGAGACGACGCCCTCGGAATGGGTCGCCCTGGGGGGTGAGACCGATCCCTCGCAGATGGTTTTCCAGCCCGATGATGATGAAGAAGCGGTCATCGTCTCACAGGTTGATATCCCCCGACCTTCGGCCGATGAGGGGCTGGGCCAGCACGCCGAGGCCAAGTTGCGGGCCGTGATCGGGCTGAACCGGGCCCTTGGTTCTTCCCTGTCGCTCGACGAGGTGCTGCCCCGCCTGCTCGACGGCCTGTTTCAGATTTTTACCGACATCGAACGGGGCTTTGTCCTGCTCAACGACGTCAAGACCAACCGGCTGGTGCTGCGGGCCAAGAAGTTGCGGACCGAAGAGGAAGGGGGCGGCCTGCGGCTGAGCCTGTCATTGGTCAACAAAGTTTCTGCCTCTCGCCGGGCCATCCTCTCAGCCGATGCCACCAGCGACAGCCGCTTTCGGCTCAACGAGAGCATCGTAGACTGCAACATCCGCTCGGTGATGTGCGTCCCCTTCATCGGGTCGGCGGGCACGGTGCTGGGGGTGCTCCAGGTTGACTCGCGGGATATCCGCAACGGCTTCGGTCAGGAGGATCTCGAAGTGCTGGCCGGCATTGCCGGCCAGGCGGCCAAGGCGGTCGAGCAGGCGACGGCCCACGACGAAAAAATCGCCCAGGAGCAGTTCAAGCGGGACCTCGAACTGGCCCACCGGGTTCAGCAGGGCCTGCTGCCCTCGGTGCCACCGGAGGTGAGCGGCTACCAGATTTTTGACTTTTACGAGGCGGCCCATCAGGTGGGGGGCGATTACTTCTCGTATGTGCCACTCGCCGACGGCCGGGTTGCGGTCGTGCTCGCCGATGTCTCCGGCAAGGGGGTCTCGGCTGCTTTGGTAATGGCCGCCCTGTCTGCCGATGTCCGCTACACCCTGGCGATCGAGCCCGACGTTGCCAAGGCGGTGACCAGGCTCAACGCCAGCTTCATGCGAAGTGGCTGGGACGATCGGTTCGCCACCTTCGTCGTCGTGGTGCTCGATCCGGCCCGCCATGTTGTCTCACAGGTGTCGGCCGGCCACCTGCCGACCTACCTGCGGCTGGCCGACGGCAGGGTCGAACCGGTCGGACTCGACGAGACCGGCCTGCCGCTGGGAGTCGATCCCACCTATGCCTATGAGGCGGTCGAGGTCAGCCTGCCACCCGGTGGCACGCTCGTTCTCTACACCGACGGCATCAGTGAGGCGATGGATCATCAGCACGAACCCTACGGGTTTGGCCGTCTGGAGAAGGTGCTGGCCGAACCGGCCGGCACAGCCGAGGAGGTGGGCCGGCGGCTGCTTGGCGACGTCGAACGGCACGCGGCCGGTCAGGTCCGCAGTGACGACATGTGCCTCGTCTGCGTGGGCCGGCCGGCAGAGTCTGCCCCGCTTTCCTGACACCGCCCGGCGGTGGCAGCAGATCGACTTCTGATGGTTGGACGGTCGATAGTCGTGGTGAGCAACAGCCGGTACGCCAGGGCGGGCGGCTGGCCACGGGCGGTGCGAATGCCCCCGTGACGCGATACCGAAACGCAGGGATGCACGCTATGAGTCTGTTTGAGTGGGTTCGCGCGGGAGTGCGGCAGGCGGTGGTGCTCGGCTTTGCTGACGCCATGGAAGATGTCGGCAGCCGGACGCGGGAAGAAGATTTCGGGGCGACCCTCGCCCAGAGTCTGCGGAGTCGCCTCGAGGTGCAGCCGGAGCCGACCGTGATCGAATCGAAGCCAGCGGCGGGGGGCCGCCGACGGCTGGGCCGTTCGATCAGCAAGGATGCGGTGGCAGCCAAGGCCGCCTGACCGGGCGTCAGCGGGGCCGAGCGAGCAGGCAGGTGCTACCGTTTTCAAGGTCCGAGCCGGGGCTGCCGAAATCGATATCTGGCAGGGTGGAGATGACCGACCGCAGGCCCTGCTCCCACTGCGAGCGAATGCCGAAGAGCCCCTCGTCGTCCGGCTGAAACCGGCGGTAGGTTCGGATCGCGAGCTCATCATTGCGGTAGACCAGCATGTCGATCGGTGGCCCGACGGCGACGTTCGAACGCATCGTCGAGTCGAGCGAGATGATGGCGTACTTCACCGCCTGCTCCAGCGACGTGTCGTCATAGCGAATGCCCCGGTCGAGAATCGGCCGGCCGTACTTGGTTTCACCGATCTGCAGGAACGGGGCGCTGCGGGTGCACCGCAGGGGATTGCCTTGGGCGTAGATCATGTAGAGCTGCGGCGGCTCGTCGCCGATCTGCCCACCAACCAGAAAGCTGACGGCAAAAGCGATGTTGTCACGTTCCATCGCCGCCCGGTCGATCTCGCTGATCTCCCGAATGTGCCGGCCCACGCAGCGGGCGGCATCGTAAAATGTGGTTACCCCGGCCAGTCCCCTGCCCTGTTCGAATTCCTGGCGGATTCTCGTCACGATCGACTGAGTCAACGAGAGGCTACCGCTGGAGAGAACCGAAAAGACCCGCTCGCCGGGAACCACGAAGCTGTGCATCTTGCAGCAGACATTGATCTGGTCGATGCCGGCGTTGGTACGGGAGTCGGACGCGAGGACGAGGCCCTCGTGGGTGCGGATGCCAAGGCAGTACGTCATGGAATGAGTGGTCGCGGGGGAAGAAAAGAGGGATCTATTCCCGGTATGTGATTTGCAGCGTAGAGTACCTGATCGGCTGAAAAGCTGCTGCGGCTGGTTTCCGGTAGTGGCCGGGTGGCGGTCTGCCGCGTCCGCAGGCAGCAATGCCCCGCCGGTGAGCGGCAGTCGGCTGCCAGTTGATCGGACTGGCTCTCGGGAGCTGGGCCGGAGCGTGTGGGAAATGTGGCAGTCCGACCAGGAAGGCGGAGACGATGGCGGAACAAGGTGGGACACTGGCGACCTCAGACCGGTCGTCCCCGCTCTGGGCCGACTATGAGCTGACGGCTGCCTACGACGAAATGTTTCCCGGCGGCGATGCGGTGCGGCCGCATTATGCGGCCCTCCGCGATTCCTTGCGGTTCACCACGGGGGATGCCTTCCGCCAGCGGAAGGCGATGACCGATCTCTCGATGCGGCAGGACGGTGTCGGCTTCACGGTCTACCGGGCGGAAGAGGGGATCGAGCGGGTCTGGCCGATGGATCCGATGCCCCGCATCATCCCGGCGGATGAGTGGCAACAGATCGAGGCGGGACTGATTCAGCGGATCAATGCCCTCAACCTGTTTCTCTGGGACATCTACCACGACCAGTTCATTCTGCGGGACCGTGTCGTCCCGCCGCAGCTGGTGCTGCAGGGCACGTCGTTCCGGCGGGAGTTCGTCGGGGTCGACGTGCCTCGCCGCATTTATGTGCACATCTGTGGCACCGACCTGATTCGGGCTGCCGACGGGGAGTACCTCGTGCTGGAAGACAATGCCCGCACCCCATCGGGGGTCAGCTACGTGCTGCAGAACCGGCAGGTGCTCAAACGGGTTTTCCCTTCATTGTTCAACCGCTATGACGTGCTGCCCAACGACGAGTACCCGACCACCCTGCTCGAGGTGCTGCGGTATGTCGCCCCGGAGTCGGCGGCCGACCCGACCGCCGTGCTGCTCAGCCCCGGCATGTACAACTCGGCCTATTTCGAGCACAGCTTCCTCGCGCAGCGAATGGGCATCGAGCTGGTCGAGGGGCGGGATCTGCAGGTCGATAACAACCGGGTCTTCATGCGGACGACCCGCGGCCTGCGGCAGGTGGATACCATCTATCGCCGGATCGACGACGATTTTCTCGACCCGCTCACCTTCCGGCCCGACAGTGCCCTGGGGGTGCCTGGGCTCGTCAACGCCTATCGGGCCGGGAACGTGGCCCTGGCCAACAGCATCGGCACCGGCATCGCCGACGACAAGGGCATCTATCCGTTCGTGCCGGAGATGATCCGCTATTACCTGAAGCAGGATCCGCTCCTCAACAACGTCGAAACCTTCCGGCCGGCGATTCCCGCCGAGCTTGATCACGTGCTGGCGAACCTGGAAAGCCTGGTGGTCAAACGGGTGAACGAGTCTGGGGGCTACGGCATGCTCGTGGGGCCGAGTTCCACCAGGGCCCAGCGGGAGGCCTTCCGCGAGCAGATAAAGGCCAACCCCCGCGACTTCATCGCCCAGCCGACGATCCAACTCTCGACCCACCCCACCTTCATCGACGGCCGGCTGGAAGGCCGGCACATCGACCTGCGGCCCTTCGTGTTATGCGGCGAACGGGTGGTGGTCACGCCGGGCGGCTTGACCCGGGTGGCCCTGCCCCGCGGCAGCCTCGTCGTCAACAGCTCGCAGGGGGGCGGCAGCAAAGACACCTGGGTGCTTGCCGGTGGTGAAAAAAACCAGCCCGGGGCCGAAGCCATGCTCGGCCAGTCAGCCGCTGACCAGCTGGCGGGAGGGGGGCGATGATGCTCAGCCGGGTTGCCGACGCCCTCTTCTGGATGGGACGCTATCTGGAACGGGCCGACCATCTTGCCCGCGCCGTCGGGGTCACCAGTAGCCTAGAGCTTGACCTGCACGGGGTGCTGGCCGACCCGGTCGAACTGGAATGGACCGCGCTGCTGGCTCAGTATCAGCAGCCGCCCCCGATTCACCGCGAGGATGAGGACGCCGTCACTGCCGTTCAGCGGTGGCTGCTGACCGACATCACCAACACTGGCAGCGTCATCGCCTGTGTGAACCGGGCTCGCAACAATGCCCGCAGCATCCGCGGCTCGATCAGCCCGCCGATGTGGCGGGAACTCAACAAGCTGCACTGGCGGCTCAGCGATGTCGCCTTTCAGGAGCGGGTGGGCGAGTCTCCGCACGACTTCTGCGAAGAGACACAGATGGGGGTGCTGCTCTTCCATGGCATCTGTGACGCCACGCTGATTCAGGACGAGGGCTGGCACTTTATTCAGATGGGCCGCTACCTGGAACGGGCCGACAAGGTGCTGCGGACACTCGATGCCAAGCTGGGACTGTTCGTGGCCGGAGAGGTGACCGACCTGCCGGTGAGCGTGTTGCAGTGGGCGGCGGTGCTGAAACGCTGTGCCGCCTACGAGGCCTATCAGCGGCTCTCAATCGGCCGGGTCGAACCGGAGCGGATCATCGAGTTTCTGCTGACGCACCCGGAGTTTCCTCATTCCGTCCGCTTCGGCCTGAACCGAGTCTTTCACTCGCTCGGCGTGGTCTCAGGTGAGCCGGTGGTCCGGGGTGACACCGAGCCGGGCCGAACCGTTGGCCGACTGGTCAGTGACCTGACCTACCTTGACCGGCCGTCGCTCGGCGCTGCCGGCTTGCGGGAGTTTCTCAGCCTTTCCCTGCAGCGGTGCGGCCTGATCGGTCGGCTGCTGCAGCAGCAGTATTCGCTGCAATGACTCGATCCGTCACCTCTTGAAGCCACCTGTTCCCTGCCGGAACCGCAGCCGATGATCCTCGAAATTCAGCACGAAACCACGCTGACCTACTCTGATCCGATCCGCGAGTGGCTCTGTGAACTGCGGATGGAGCCGACGAGTGACAGCCAGCAGAGTTGTCACTCGTTCCAGCTCAACGTCAGCCAGCCCGCGACCATCCATCGCTATGCCGACGGCTTCGGCAACCGGGTGCACCACTTCAACCTGCTGGAGCCGCAGCAGACGATTCGCCTACTGGCCGCCAGCATCGTCGAGACCGTGGATGCGGGCATCGGGCCGATGGCCAGCCAGACCGTGTTCCCGATCGACCCCGACAGCCTGCCGCTGGAGGCGCTTGAGTATCTGCCGCTGCGGGGGCCGGTACGCTCGACGCCGCTGCTCGAGCCGCACCTTGCTCAACTGCAGCCGGCGGCTGGCTTTCGAGTCGGCATGTGGGTCTGCCAGGTGGCCGAGTACATCCGGGGCCGCTTCGAATATGCCCGTGATGTGACCGACTCCACCTCTCCGATCGACCATCTGCTGGAACAGGGCATGGGTGTCTGTCAGGACTTCACCCATCTGATGATCGCCCTGCTGCGACTCAGCGGCGTGCCGGCCCGGTATGTCAGCGGCTATATCCACCGTGAGAACCATGACTCGCAGAGCCATGCCTGGTGCGAGGTCTGGCTACCCGACCTTGGCTGGTCAGGCTTCGACCCGACCAATGGCTGTCCGATCAACAACCACTTTGCCAAGACGGCAGTCGGCCGGGACTTTACCGACGTGCCGCCCAACAAGGGCATCTTCCGGGGCAGTGGCACGGAGCGGGTCGATGTCCGGGTGGCGACCCGGATGCTTGAGCGGCTGCCCTCGATCGCCTGGCACGACCAGCTGCCCCCGCTCGATGTGCCGGTGCGGTCGGTGCTGCGGGCAGCCCCGGCAGATGATCTGCTGGCGGCGGAACAGCAGCAGCAATAGCGGCCCCGGGACAACTCATTCGTCAGCTGGCCAGCCGGGGGGGCAGCCTGATTTCGATCACCGTTCCCTGTCCCGGGCTGCTGACCACGGTGGCGGTGCCGCGGAGGAGCGCAGCCCGCTGCTTGATGCCCTCCAGCCCGAAATGCTGCGGCGGGATCGCCGCCGGATCGAAGCCGCGGCCATCGTCCCTGATCTGCAACAGGATGCCGCCGTCTGGCTGCCGGGTCAGGCTGATGGTTGCCCGGCTGGCGTGGGCATGGCGTCTGATGTTGGTGAGCGATTCCTGAGCGATCCGAAAAAGGGTGGTTTCCCAATCGGCTGGCAGCCGCTCGCCTGACAGTTCAGCCGCAAACTCGACCAGGGGAATCTCCAGTCGGGCGTCGGCCACCAGCGTCTCAATCGCCGCCACCAGGCCGAGCTCGTCGAGGGCTGGTGGCCGCAGGCCGGCGATCAGGTGCCGGGCCTCGGCGGTGGCTTCTCGCAGCAACCGCAGCACCTCGCTGAGACGGCTGTCGCTGCCCGCGCCTCCCGGCAGCCCCGCCTCATAGGTTTCGAGGTGCATGATCGCGGCTGAAAGGTACTGGGCCAAACCGTCATGAATTTCATAGGCGACAAGCTGCCGCTCCCGCTCCTGGCGGTCGAGCAGGGCTCGCAGCGTCTGTTCGCTGTTCATGGCGTTTGCTGTCACCGCTTGGGTTTGGGAATCCGGGACTGTCCCCCTCGCCGACGGCCGCGGCGGCCCCGGCCGCCGGATCCACGGCCGCCGCTGGCCGGAGCTCCGTCCCGCAGCCTGGCGATCTGATCACGGATCTGGGCGGCGCGTTCGAAGTCGAGTTCGGCGGCCGCCTGGAGCATGTCGGCCTCGAGCTGCTCAAGCAACTCGGCCTGTTGCTGGGCCTTTTCCTCCGCGTTGCCCACGGCCGCCTGGGCTCGGGCCCGGGCCTGACTCTCAGCTTCGATTCCCGACCGGATTTCCTTGCGGATCGTTGCCGGCGTGATGCCGTGTTCGGCGTTGTAAGCCAGCTGCAGCTCCCGCCGCCGGGCCGTCTCGTCGATGGCCTGTTGCATCGACTCGGTGATGGTGTCGGCGTAGAGGATCACCCGGGCGTCGACGTTGCGGGCCGAGCGGCCAATCGTCTGCATCAGCGAGGTCTCGCTCCGCAGGAAGCCCTCCTTGTCGGCATCGAGAATTGCCACGAGAGACACTTCCGGCAGGTCGAGCCCCTCCCGGAGCAGGTTGACACCGACAAGCACATCGAAGTCACCAGCCCGCAGGTCGCGGAGCAGCTCCACCCGCTCGAAGGCGTCGAGCTCACTGTGCAGCCAGCGGCAGCGGACGTTCCGCTCCTGGAAATAATTCGAAAGATCCTCGGCCAGCTTTTTGGTGAGGGTGGTGGCCAGCACCCGATGGCCGGCGGC
>CALAZQ010000610.1 GCA_937926325.1 uncultured Planctomycetaceae bacterium
GCATACTCCGTCGCAAAACAATCGGCGGTGGCAACCGTCCAGCGGGCATGACGACCAGCACGGGCCGCAGGCTCCAAGCATCCAGAAATTCGTTCCCGCTGAAGAGCGCCTCGATTTCCACCATCCGGCGTTTGATGAAGGGCGTGTTGTAGGGGTGGGAGTGCCAGACCCGCAGCGGAGTGTAGGTGGTCAGCAGATAGGCGACGGTGTTGAACGGTTCGGTCGGGTCGTCAGGCAGCAGGACCAGACAGCCTGCCTGCTCGGGCTCGCTGAGAAACTGGGCCAGTTCATGGAACCCCGCCGGCACGTAGAGCTCATGCTCAGCGGTGTTGGGCAGCAGGTGAAAGGCGGTCAGGAAGACCGCATTGTCAGACCACCACAGCCCACAGCCAGCCGCCACCGCCGCCTTGCCGAGCAGCCCCCGCCACTGCCACAGCCGATCGGTCAGTCCGATAACTGCCGGCGCCCCCAGCAGGAAAAGCCCCATCCAGACATAGCCCCGGGTAAAGTGCAGCGGCTGGACGTTGGGCCGAAAGGCAAACTCGTTGTTGGCCAGGGCGAACGAGACCAGGGCGATTACCAGGGCAAGCCGCGCAAATGGCCGGGAGAGCGTAGCCGCAGCAACACCCGGGCTTCTGAGCTGCCAGCCGGCGGCAATACCGACCAGGGCATAGCCGGGCAGAAAGTGCTCGATCTCATAGGTCCAATCCTGCACGAAGCGAATCCAATAGTCTTCAATCACCCGGTGCTCAAACGAGAGTGCCGGCAGCAGCAGCCGATAGGCAGCGAGGTGCACAATCAGCAGGCCAACCAGACTTGGAAGCCACCAACGCGGTAGTTCACGGTTGCCGATCCACAGTCGTTCAAGGCCGGCCCAGGTGATGAGGACGCAAAGCAGTTGCAGCCCCGTGAATGGATGCGATGCCGACAGCCAGGCTGCCGCCGCCACCGCCCAGGCCCAGCGGCCGCAGGCCACCAACAGCAGGGCGGCGAAAAACACCGCATGGTAGTACGACTCATGCGGATAGATCAGGTTGCGACCAAGATTCAGAAACCAGAGGCCGTATGCAGGATCGTAAAAGAACAGATCGTTGAGGTCGCCGGTGACGATTGCCCTGACCGCACCGGCCAGACAGAGCAGCCCACCCCCCCAGACCATGGTGATCGCGGTCAGCCATTTGCCCGGCGAGTCGAGTCCGAACGCTGTCTCGAACACCGCCAGGGCCAGACGGATAAAGGCTACGCCAGATAGCAAACCGAACAGCAAGAACAGGACACCGGGGTCGAGGCCCGTGGCGAAATGAATGGCACCGAGCAGCAGTGATTGTGGCTGAAAGTAGATCCGGGGCGATTCGGCAAAGGGACTGAACGGCAGGCTGTAAAAGATCCCGAAGCCTTCATCGAAGTGCTCCCGGGCATTGCTCATGTAATAGGGCAGGTCCGGCTGGATGAACCCGGTTGGCTCCATCCCAGGCGGTGGAGCCAGATAGTGGCAGAGCACCGGTGCCAGAAACGGCAGATAGAGCAGCAGGCTCAGCCCCCAACGCATGGCTGAATCTCGGCGGCAGCTTGCAGGCGGGGCGTGTGTCGATCGGCTGGGACGTCGGCAGGGCGTGAACAGGGCCGAAGCTCGCCCTCCTCCCGCCGCAGCAGGGCAACCAGGCTCACGCCGCGGGTGTAGGCCGCCTTGCCTGCCTTCAGCACGGCCAGCAGCCGATTGGCCTCGCCGGCGAAAATGCCGGTCAAGAGCCGGTTGATGGGATCGGCAGGCATGGAAAAGTCAGTTCCGGCCTGGCCCGCAGCCCGCCCCCGCCACTGCTGAATCGTCCGCACAGCTTTGACGATCGGATAGAGCCGGCTCATGTAATGCGAGACGAGCACGGGCGTAACCGGCAACCCCTGCCAGACTCGCTCCAGCCGGCTGCGGCAGTAGCGACGATAGTGGCCGAAGCTTTCGTCGTGGGTGCTCCAGAGGCTCTCATCGGCAGGCACCGTAATCAGTAGGTGGGCCCCCGGCTTCATGGCTGCCAGCAACGACGTCACCAGTTCAAAGTCGTCGGGCACATGCTCAATCACATCGTTGAGCAGGATCACGTCGGCCGCTTGCTCGACCGGCCCAAAGTCTTGTGGGGCAAAGCCGCAGCTGAACTGCACCTTGGGAAACCGCTCGCGGGCCAGACGAATGCCCTCGGCTGATGTGTCGATGCCACAGCAGTCGTAGGCATCGGCAAGGGCGGCCACGTTTGCTCCGGTGCCGCAGCCGACATCGACCAGAACCTTGCCCGTGCCGGGTGGTGCCACAGCCTCAACCAGACAGCGGATAATCCGCCGCCTGGCGACGAACCACCAGTGCCGCTGTTCGATCTCGGCGTGAAGGGCAAATTGGTCAGATTGCATGGACGCATTGCAGCAGATGGGCCCTGTCCACTCAACCGGCCCGCGGAAAGTCCTCGGCTGTCGCACACCCGCTGCCGGCAGCCCATCTTGATGGTTTGTCAGATTCCGATGAGCGAGCCACAGAAGACTCGGCAACGAGCCAGCCTGCGGATGGTAGAACCACTTGCAGATCAACCAACAAGTCACCCATCTGAGCACCGGAAGAGAAGTCTCCGATGCCGATCAAAGCACTGACAACAAACCATCGCGTCCGTGACCTCGGTTTGCTCACGCTGCTAGCCGCCGCGATTTTCGCCGCTAACGCCAACACGCTCACCTTCCCGTTTCTCTTTGACGGCCTCCCGTTGGAGCAGGGCCTGCGGACGCTCTCGCTCGGCGATCCAGTGAACTGGATCCGAATTCGCCCCCGGCTGTTCGGCTTCCTTACTTTCGACTTACAACACTCGCTCCATGGTGTTTGGCTGCCGGGGTTCCATCTGGCCAATCTTGCGATTCATGCCGGAGCAGCCGGCCTGCTCTTTCTGATTGTCAGAGGAGCAATCAACCGCAAGGCGCCTGGCTGGTCGGGTAGGCGGGCAACGGCGGTGGGATTTTTTTCCGCCCTGCTCTGGAGCTTGCATCCACTTCAGACCCACTCTGTGACCTACCTCTACCAACGGTTCGAGTCGCTCATGGGGCTGTTTTTCTTGGCAAGCGTGTGGTGCCTCCTCAGAGGCACGGTCACTGAAGCGAGGCAACCCGTTTGCCGGGTTGCAGGCTTCACGTGCTTCTGCCTCGGGGTCGCGACGAAGGAAGTGGCCGTGATGACACCTTTGTTGCTGCTGCTGTTTGACCGCGCGTATCTCGCCCACTCATGGCAGGACATCTTGCAGCGGCGTTGGGCTTTTTATTTGGCAAGCGGAGCCGTTGTTGCCGCGGGTCTGGCGTATGTTTTGGCCAACTATGAGCACTACCTCGCCGGCGGTCTGCTGTGTGCAAACCGAGTGAGCGTGTGGCAATATTTGCGATCACAGCCCGAAATCGTACTTCACTATCTGGCCCAGGCAGTCTGGCCGAGTCATCTTTCGATCGATCCAGCATGGCCGGTCCAAAATGATCCAGGTTCCCTGACGCTTGCCTGGACCATCGTTGTCGCCGGCTTGACCAGCACCTGGTGGCTCTGGCGGCAAGATCGACGATTGGGCTTTTTGCCGCTTTGGTTCGGATTGATCCTGGTGCCAACATCGAGTGTCGCCCCGGTCATTGATCTTGCCTTCGAGCACCGTGTGTATCTCTCTCTGGCGGCCCCCGCCGTTG
>CALAZQ010000611.1 GCA_937926325.1 uncultured Planctomycetaceae bacterium
TCGGGAACGCACTCACGCTGGACGAGGCGAGAGGGTGGTGAATGCTCGAGGAGCGTTGGGCGTATCCTCGCCCGGCGACGAGACCTTCACCGCCCTCTCGCCGGCGATACGCGGTCTCGCCGCCGCGGGCGGAAACCTATGCGGCGTCGGCGCGGCTGAGGGCTGTTTCGACCGCCGCCAGCACCTGCTCGACGCTGATGGCCGCCATCGCCGCCGTGTCGGTCTTGCGATCCTCCCACCGTGGCCGGAGCTCGGCCGGAGGTTCGACCACAACGTGGCCCCGCCCGTAGGGACCGTTGCGGTCGGCCGGCACCGGGCCGAACAGGCCGACGCAGCGAGCCCCCACCGCGGCGGCCAGATGGAGCGGTCCGGTGTCCGCCGACACCACCAGCGGGCTGCGGCGGAAGAGTTCCCCGAGGTCCTGCAGGCTGGTCGCGGGCGCCAGGACGGCGGCATCGCCGGCGGCGGTGACGATCTCGCGAGCGGTCGCCTCTTCAGCCGCCCCGCCCCAGATGACCAGTGAACGGACGCCGCGGTCCCGCCAGATGGCCTGGGCGAGGGCTGCGAAGCGGTCAGGGGCCCATCGCTTCGAGGCCCAGCCGGCCCCCGGGTTGAGCACCACGAAAGCACCCTGCTGCTGGAGCGGCTCGAGCCAGCTGGCAACCCGCTGGCGGCTGACCGGCCAGCGTGGCATGTCGAAATCGACGTCGGCGGTCTCAATGCCCAGCGGGGCGAGCAGGTCGAGGTTGCGATCGACAACATGGCTGGCCGTGGCTTGCACCCGGCGATTGCTCGTCAGCCACGAGTACTCGCGGGCTTCTGGGCGGGCGTGACCAATCCGGATCGGGCTGCCCGAGACCGCCGCCACAACGCCGCTTTTCAGCAGCCCCTGCAGGTCGAGCGTCACGTCCGGACGGAACCGCCGCAGGTCTCGCCGCAGCCCGACCACCTGCCGCGCCGACTTCAGCCAGCCGCGGGGCAGCCGAAAGAGATGGTCGATCGCCCGGTGGCCAGCCAGGACATCAGCCGAGCGGCCCTCCACAACCCAGCCAATCGAACTGGCAGGAAAGGCCCGCTTGAGGGCGACGGCGGTCGGGACGCCATGCAGCACGTCCCCGATCGCAGAGAGCTTGACGACAACGATTGAGCGGGGAGCATCCATGCGCCGCGAAGAACAACCAGATTTGCAGGAGCGAAAAAGAAAACCCGGCATGCATCGGCTTCGGGATTCCAAAGCGAGCCGACATTCTCATTCCCCCCCGTTGGACTGACAAGTTCAGATTCGGTGAAAGTTTTGTCAGTCTGCTGTCAGTCTGCGGCGAGGCCCGCCAGGTCGCAGAGCAGCGATTCGGTGACCGGCTGGGGGCAGCTCCAGACCAGAAAGAACATCGACTCCCGCAGCAGCCGCTCGGCCGGGTGGCCGACCACGAAGCCCGCCCCCTTGGAGGCGGTGAGGGCGGCCTGGGCAGACCGAGTGACCAGGGCATTGGCCCGCTGTCGCAGGCTGTTGCGGCTGCTGGCATCACAGCCGTCGCGGGTGGCCTGCCGGAACTGTTGCCCGAGGGCGTCTGCCTCTCGCCGCAGTTCCGCCACTACCGGCGCGAGCGACTGACGACCGTCGGCCTCGCGGTCGATCAGCTGCAGGGCGGCCGCGATGCTGCCGAGGGCAAGCGCGGTGGTGCCGAGTCCGCCGGTCTGCCCCGCGGTCGGACCGGCCGGGGGGATTTCGGCGACGACGGGAACCTGGTCCAGCCGCACGCAGGAGGTTCGGCTGCCCGAGAGGGCGAGCATCTCCATCGGCGGCTCGACCATGACGCCGAGACTGGCCGTGTCGATCGCGAAAAAAAGCGGCTTGGCCTCACCGCTTGGCAGCGTTGCCACCGCTCCGGTCACGATCGTCTGCACGCTGTCGGCTCCGGTCACCCAGGGGCAGGTGCCGGTAAGCCGCCAGCCGTCGGGCCCGTGGGTGGCCGACACGGCGGGCCGGGCGAGGTGCTGCCGGCTCGTCGTCAGCTGGGAGATGCCGACCGTGGTGAACTGCCGACCGGCAGCCAGATCGGGCAGCAGCCGCTGCCGGGTGTCGGCATCGGCCCGGCCGAGAATCCGCACGGCGCTGGCCCACTGGGTCAACGCCAACGCCGAGGTCAGGCACCGGGAGGCAACGGCCACCAGCAGGTCCATGATCGCCGGTTCGGCCGCGGCGGTGCCGCCGTCGGCCGGGGCGATCCAGCCAGCCAGGCAGCCGCTCTCTGCGAACGCCTGAAAAACCCCACTCTGCCAGGGCCCGACAGTCTGGGTCGCCGCAGCCCGGTCGGCAAGCTGCTCGCAGAGCGAGTCCAGCAGCGGTCCGGTTGGAAAGGGGCGGGAGGGGTCACGAGCCATGCAGGAAGCATACCTTCCAGGCGGCCGGGGCCGACGACGGAATGCGTTGCCCCCAAACTTTTTTCAGCGGGTGCAAACGGCGGACGAAACGTCGATATACTACGGTTCCTTCTGGCTGGTGCCCCGCCCTCTCCACACCCCCTCTTGGAGTCTCACCATGAGCCAAGCCGAGGATCTCGAACTGCACGATGCCACCACGCCCCTGACCGCGGCCCCCAAGCCGACGCTCACGCTCGACGAGCTGTCCCCGCAGACGCTCTACGCGAAGTGCTCGGCGTTGGCCCGCAATCTCTGGTGGAGCTGGCACCCGGAAGTGACCAATCTCTTCCGTGAGCTCGACCCGGTCCGCTGGCGGCAGCTCGATCACAATCCGATCGCCCTGCTGGCCGAGTTCACGCCCGAACGGCTCGAGGCTCGCGCGGCTGAGCTGGTGCTGTACAGCCGCATCAATCAGGCCCACCGCCGGCTGAAGGAATATCTGGCCGGCAAGTCGACCTGGAGCAGCATCAACGCCGGCGTGCTCGGGTCGAAGCCGGTGGTCTACTTCTCGGCAGAGTTTGGCATTCACGAGTCGGTGCCGATCTATTCCGGCGGCCTCGGGGTGCTTGCCGGCGACCATGTGAAAAGTGCCAGTGGCCTGGGGATCCCCCTGATCGCTGTCGGGCTCTTCTATAACCAGGGGTATTTCCGGCAGCAGCTCGACATCGACGGCTACCAGCACGAGGAGTACCTCGACTCGCGGGTTGACCTGCTGCCGCTCGAGCCGGCGGTCGATCCGGAGGGCCAGCCGATTGTTGTCTCGGTCGACACCCGCTCGGGCCCGATCCAGGCCAAGGTCTGGCGGATGGCTGTCGGCCGGGTGAAGCTGTACCTGCTCGATTGCGACATCGATGGCAACAAGCCGGAGGATCGCGAGCTGACCAGCCGGCTCTACGGGGGCGACACCCGCACCCGCATCCGGCAGGAAATGGTGCTCGGCGTCGGCGGTGTCAAGGCGATTCGGGCGATGGGCATCGTGCCCGGCGTGTATCACCTCAATGAAGGGCACTCGGCCTTCGCCACCCTCGAGGCGGTGCGAGGCCGGATGGAGCGGGATGGGTATTCGTTTGATGAGTCGGTTCGCAAGGTGGCCCGGCAGACGGTCTTCACCACCCACACGCCGGTGCCAGCCGGTCACGACCGCTTTGACGGAGGACTGATCGAGGAGCATCTCGGGCCGACCCGCGACGCCCTCGGCATCTCTCACGAGCAGCTGATGGCGATGGGCCGGGTCGAGCCGCACAACCATGACGAGCCGTTCTGCATGACCGTGCTCGGCCTCAAGCTGTCGCGGCGGGCCAATGCCGTCAGCGCCCTGCACGGCCATGTCAGCCGGCGGATGTGGTCGAGCCTCTGGCCCTCGCGGGTCGAAGAAGAGGTGCCGATCGGGCACATCACCAACGGTGTGCACGTGCCGAGCTGGCTCTCCTGGCAGATGCTGCAGCTGTATGACCGCATCTTCCCGGCCGGCTGGATCCGGCGGATGGGCGAGCCCGACGTCTGGCAGAAGATCTACGAGGTCGATCCCGGCGAACTCTGGGAGACGCACTATGCCCTCAAGAACCTGCTGCTGCAGTTCGTCCGCCGGCGGCTCGCCCGGCAGTGCCGCCGCCGCGGTGAATGTGACGAGGCGGTCGAGACCGCCCGCAGCGTGCTCGACCCGAACGTGCTGACCATCGGCTTTGCCCGGCGGTTTGCCACCTACAAGCGGGCGGCCCTGTTCCTCTCGGAAATCGATCGGCTGCACGCCCTGGTCAGTGACCCTGACCGGCCGATCCAGATCATCTTCGCCGGCAAGGCCCATCCCGCCGACGAACCGGGCAAGTCGTTGATTCGCAAGATTGCCAACCTGCGGCACGACCCGCAGATGGCCGGCCGGATCGTCTTCGTCGAAGACTACGACATCAACGTCTGCCGCCACCTGATTCAGGGTGTCGATGTCTGGCTGAACAACCCCCGCCGGCCGCTGGAGGCGTCGGGGACGAGCGGCCAGAAGGTGGTGCTTAACGGTGGGCTGAACTGCTCGATTCTCGATGGCTGGTGGGCAGAGGCCTTCGACGGCCGGAACGGCTTTGCCATCGGCCGGGGCGAGACCCATGCCCAGGACGAGATCACCGACCAGCGGGATGGCGAGGCCCTGTTCCGGGTGCTCGAGACCGAGGTGGTGCCGCGGTTCTACGACCGGGATGCCGACGGCCTGCCCCGTGAGTGGATCACGATGATGATGAACTCGATCTCGTCACTCGCCTGGCGGTTCAGCGCCCACCGCATGGTGATGGACTATGCCCGGACCTGCTACGTGCCGGCCGCCGGCGGCGTCTCATGCGACATGACCAACCGCTAGCCGGGTGCGAGGAAGGCCCCCGGGACGCACAGTCAAACCTGCTGCCTGTCCAGTCGCTGCCGCTCCTGGCTTCCGGTGAGTCACCGACGCACTCACGCTGGATGAGGTGAGGGGGTCGGTGAATGCTCGAGGAGCGTGGGGCGTATCCTCGCCCCGCGACAAGACCTTCACCGCCCCCGAACCGGCGGCGGCCGAGGAACGCACAGTCAAACCTGCTGCCTGTCCAGTCGCTGCCGCTCCTGGCTTCCGGTGA
>CALAZQ010000612.1 GCA_937926325.1 uncultured Planctomycetaceae bacterium
CAGCGAGTGTCCGGCGACAGGGCACGGACACCCCGACCCACGCTGGACGTCGGTGTTCCCTTCTCTAAGACAGCCCCAAAAACCGGCCGTCTGGGCCAGCACATCCCGTGCCGAACAGGATTGGCATCCTTCCGATTTTCGCTTGAGGGCGACACGGGGCGAAGCCGAGGTTCGCCGCCGGTCGCTTGGGCCCCCGGCCTTATCCGTCACGACGCCGTTGATGAGCGAGGGGGTGCCCATGCCCACGAGCGCGTTCTGGAAGCAAACGAAGCCTGAAGGGCGAAGCGCCGCGGACAGGCAGTGAGCGAAGGCCCGGATGGCCGAGGCGAACGTCCAGAGAGCGGGCGTGGGCACCCCGAAGCGGAGGGCTCGCGAACAGCAACTGCTACCGGTCTTCGCTGAGGGAGAGGGCGGCTACCCCATCGGCAGCTGGACGGCCGCGGCAGCCGAGCGGATTTCTTTCGGTAGCGGAAAATAGACGTCCTCTTCGCGGACTGTTCGCTCTTCCACGGTCACGCCGGACAATGTCGAGCCGAACCGCTGCTGCAGCCAGGCCACACAGTCCTGCACCACCCGCTCCGGGGCACTGGCTCCTGCCGTGATCACCACCGTCTCAGTGCCGGTGAACCAGGCCGGATCGATCTCGTTGGCACCGTCGATCAGATGAGCTGCCACGCCCTGCTCCCGGGCGAGTTCGGCCAGTCGCTGACTGTTGGAGCTGTTCTGGCTGCCAAGCACCAACACCAGCTGGGCTTCCCGGGACAGCTGCCGCACCGCCTCCTGCCGGTTCTGCGTCGCGTAGCAGATGTCGTCCTTGGGCGGTCCGACGAGCTGCGGAAACCGAGCCTTGAGTGCGTTGATGATCCGCGAGGCATCATCAACCGAGAGCGTCGTCTGCGTGAGGTAGGCCAGCTTGTCGTCCGGGCCGAAGGGCAACGCCGAGACCGCTTCGGCCGTCTCGACCAGGGTGAAGGCACCCGGTGCCTGGCCCATTGTGCCGATCACCTCGTCATGTCCCTCGTGGCCGATCAGGAAGATGTGATAGCCCTGCTTGGCATAGCGGATGGCCTCGAGGTGAACCTTGGTCACCAGCGGGCAGGTGGCGTCGACGGCCCGCAGCCGCCGCTCGTCGGCCACGCGGCGAACCTCGGGGGCGACGCCATGGGCGGAAAACAGCAGGGTGGCCCCCTCAGGAACCTCCTCGACGGCGTTCACGAAGACCGCCCCCTCCCGCTCGAACCGATCGACCACATGCTTGTTGTGGACGATTTCGTGAAAGACATAAATCGGGGTGCCGTAAAGACGGATCGCCGTTTCCAGGGTCTCGATCGCCATGTTGACGCCGGCGCAGAAGCCGCGGGGGCCGGCAAGCAGAATTTTCATGGGCGGGGGATGCGAAGAATCGTCGGAAAGTATTCGGAAAACCGCTCTCGTGTTGTCCATACTGTAAGATGCGGTCGTCGGATCGACCAGCACGTTTTGCGGAACCAGAACGCCCCATGCCGCCTGAGAAGAATTCCCTCGGCCAGGCGGCCAGACGAGATCCGCCGGCCTGGCAGCTCACCCCCCTGCCCGCCGATCTCAGCCTGCCCGCCGCCCAGGCCTTCTGCCGCCGGGTTGCGGCGGCGCACTATGAGAACTTCACTGTGGCCAGCCGGCTGGTGCCGGCTGCGTTGCGGCAGGATCTTGCCAATGTCTATACCTACGCCCGCTGGAGCGATGACCTTGCCGATGAGTCGTCCGGTGATGCCACCGAGCAGCTGGCGACTTGGCGGGAGGGGCTCGACCGCTGCCTGGCCGGTCAGCCCGACCATCCGGTCTATGTGGCCTTGGCCGACACCATCGCCCGGCGACGGCTCGCCAGCGAGCCCTTTGCCGACCTGCTCGACGCCTTCATGCAGGATCAGCGGCAGCAGCGGTACGCCGATCGCGAACAACTGCTCGACTACTGCCGACGGTCGGCCAATCCGGTCGGCCGGATCGTGCTGGCCTTGGCTGACTGTCGCGACGATGAGCGGGTGGCCCTTTCCGATGCAATCTGCACCGGCCTGCAGTTGGTCAATTTTTGGCAGGACGTGCGGCGGGACCGATTGGCCGGCCGGGTCTATCTGCCGGCCGCCGACATGCAGCGGCGTGGCGTGACCGAGGCGATGCTCGACGACCCCCAGGCGGGGCCTGAACTCATCGGCCTGATCACCGATGAGGTTGCCTGGGCCCGCAGTTTCTTCGACCGCGGTCAGCCGCTTGCCCGCACCGCGCCGGCAGTGCTGCGGCCGGCCATCGGGCTGTTCCTCGCCGGTGGCCGCGGGGTCGCCGAGGCCATCGAGCAGGCTGGCTTCGACACCCTCAGCCGCCGGCCAACCCTCAGCCACCGGGCCAAGCTGGGGCTGGCAGCCCGCGCGGCCGCCGGGATGGTCCGCGGCCGGCTGACCACCCTGCTGGGCCGGGAGTGAGCGGCCAATGAACCGAGCCGATGATGCGGTCTGCCAGAGGGTTCTGGCCACCAGTGGTTCAAACTTCGCCCTGCCCCTCAGGTTGCTGCCGCCGGAGAAACGCCGAGGCTCAATCGCCCTCTATGCCTTCTGCCGACGGGCCGATGACATCGTCGATGATCAGGCCGACGGCGACCATGCGGCTGCCCAGCTCGGCCAGTTTGAGCAGCAGCTCCGCGACGGCCTTGCCGGCCACCGCATCGACGACCCGGTCCTGCGGGCCCTCGTGGCGACTGTCGGCCGCTTCGAGATCCCGACTGAGTATCTCTTCGCCATCATCGATGGCGTCAGGCTTGACCTGGTCTCGCGGCGTTACCAGACCGTGGCCGAATTGGTCGCCTACTGCCGCAAGGTCGCCTCGGCAGTCGGGCTGGCTGCTGTGCCGATCTGGGGCTTGCGGGCCGGCGTGACAGCCGCCGACTGGACGCCAGCGGCCGACGCCTGTGGCCTGGCCTTTCAATGGACCAACATCCTGCGAGACATCGTCGAGGATCGCGATCGGGGACGGCTTTACCTGCCGGATGAGTCGCTTGCCGCGGCGGGCTGCGGCCCGGACGATCTGGCTGCAGGACAGCCCCACCCCACCCTCACGGCGCTCGCCGCCGGCGAGGTTGCCCGTTGCCGCTGCTGGTTTCACGAGGCGGCCGGTCTCGACCAGCTGTTGTCGGCGGATGGCCAACGGGTCTTCCGGGCGATGTATGGTGTCTATCGTGAACTGTTCCGGGCCGTCGAGCAGGCCGGTCCGGAGATTTTCCGTCGTCGCGTCCGACCGTCGAAGTGGCGGCTGCTGGCAGGCGGAATTGCCAGCGTTTTCAGGGGGCCACAGTGAGCACCGGCGAAACGGCGAGCAACTTGTTTTCTGACGGCGGTTTGGCCGCAGCGGTTCCCTCGCGGCCCGATGTGGTCATTGTCGGCGGCGGACTGGCAGGGCTGGCGGCGGCAGCGGCGGCGGTCGAGGCAGGGTTGATGGTGCAGCTGGTCGAGGGGCGACGGCAGTGTGGCGGCCGCGCCGCGTCTTTTGAAGATGCCAGTGACGGCACACTTGTCGATGCCTGCCAGCATGTGGCGATGGGCTGCTGCACCAATTTTCTCGATCTCTGTCGGCAGGCTGGCATCGGCGAGCAGTTGCGGCGGGACCGCACGCTCTGGTTCATCGGCCCCGATGGCGACCGGGCCGCCTGCACGCCGGCGGGCTGGCTGCCGGCGCCCCTCCATCTGGCGCCCTTGCTGCTGGGGATGCGGCATTTCAGTCTGCGGGAGAAGTTTGCGTTGGCTGTCGGCATGCTGCGGCTGGCTGCTTGGAAGCCGGCGGGCGGTGATGCCGTCGAGCCGACAGCCGCAGCGTGGCTCGCCGCCCGGCAGCCCACGCGGGTGATCGATCTCTTCTGGCAGCCGGTCATTGAGAGTGCACTCGGTGAGTCGATTGACCTGGTCGGTCTCTCGGCGGTGAAGAAGGTTGCTGTCGATGGCTTCCTCGCGCATCCGACAGCATCCGATCTCTGGGTGCCGACCCGACCGCTGGGTGATCTTTTTGGTGATCGGCTCGTCAACTGGCTCACTTCCCGCGGGGTGAGGATCATGACGGGCCGCCAGGTCACGACCGTGGAGCGGGATGCCGGCGGACGGGCGACGGGTGTGCGGGTCGCCGGCGAACTGCTCGAGGCTGCCGCCGTCATCCTGGCCGTGCCCTGGCGGGCGGCGGCACGACTAGTGCCCGACCTGCTGCCGCCCGTCGCTGACACCTTCGCGGGATCACCGATCACCGCCGTTCATCTCTGGTTTGACCGGCCGATCATCGATCTGCCTCATGCAGTGCTGGTCGGTCGGGTCTCGCAGTGGGTGTTCCAGGGAGACGAGGCCCCCGGCGGGCCGTCGGCGGCGGGCGATGAGCCGGCCCATCACTGTCAGGTGGTGATCAGCGCCTCTCGCGGGCTCTGCGGCGGTGACCGGCGGTTGCTGCTCGAGACGGTCGTGGGCGAGCTTCGGGAGATTTTTCCGGCGGCCCGGCAGGCCCGGCTGCTGCGGTCTCGCATCGTCACCGATCCGACCGCGGTCCTGTCGGTCCGTCCCGGTGTTGACCGGGTGCGGCCAGGGGCGGAGACGACAGCGCCAAATCTCTTGCTGGCAGGCGATTGGACCGCGACTGGCTGGCCCTCGACGATGGAGGGGGCGGTGCGGAGCGGACGGCTGGCGGCGGCAGCGGCGGCCCGGGCAGTCGGGCGCTCGGCGGGGCCGCTCACGGCCGACCTGCCGAAGAATCGGCTCGTCGGCATGATTACCGGCTGTTGAGGGAAGGTGCCAGCCCGATCGGCTCTCGGACGATCCGACCGTGAGGATTGGGTCAGGATCGCCATTAGGGTCGTACAAATTTCTTGCGTGGCCCGAAATGCTGAACTACCCTCCATTACAGGAGTGCAGGGCGAGTCTCGAGCCCCCGAATCGCTGTCGCAAAATGCGACGGCTGTAGCATTGGCCCTCACCGCAAGACGCAAGGAACGTGCGAATGATTAATCAGGTGGATCCCTCCAGCCCGGGGGCAAACGGAATCGGTTCGATGTCGAGTGCCTGGGCGGTCGTTGAGGCTGCCCGCGCCGGTGCTGCTGATGCGCGTGCAGCCGCTGCCAATGCCTTGCCGGCAACCGTGCGAGCGCTGGGCAACGGTCTGCATGCGACCGGCTTCGCGATCGGGTTCACCGTCTGTTTCCCCGCCGTTCTCGTCGCCAGATTGATGCCGAAAGACAACTGTCTGGCCTACGGGCTGGTCGATGGCAGCCGGGCGGCCTGCGACCTGGCCCGAGAAACCGTGCGTCCGACTGAACAGGCCGATGTGCCACCGGAACTGGCCGTCGTCCAGGCCTGATTGCGATTCCCCGACAACCACTGAGCCTTTCGGGTTCGGTTCTCCTTCATTCATGGTCATGGAGGGCCACCTCGTCGATCCCCGCCACCTGTTGCAGGAATGTTCGTATGACCCGCTCTGAATTTGGTTACTTCTGTGCCGGTGTTGCTGCCGGAGCCCTCGGCCACAAGTTCTATCCCCAACTCCAGCAGAAGCTTGCGCCCTACATGGCCGGCGCGATGGTATTTGCCCAGCAGGCCTTCGGTGATGCCATGAAGAATGCCATGGAAGCGGCCGAGGCGATGCAGGCCGGTGCCGGACCGATCGGGGCCGATTTCTTTGCCACCGCGTCCGAGCCCGCCGGAGCCGAGGATCCTGCGGCTCCCGGCTCCAGCGATCAGGCCGCTCGGGGAGCAGCCTGAGCCATTGCCCCGGTTTCATCTGCTCGCACTTTTCTCCCCCCTTTATTGTTCAGGCCGATCAGTTCCGCTTCCAACCCCCTTTGCTCCTGAGCCACCCCGATGAGTATTCGCGTCACCTTCCCCAAGGCCGGGCACATTAAGGTGCATGGGCCGATCTTCGCGGATGCTTCCAGTGAGGAGTGCCGCCGGTTCATCGAGCGGGTGTTTGAAGCAGAGGAGGTCGAGCATGTCACGCTCGCCGGGGGTGAGGAGCCGGGGGCGGTGCTGCGGTTTGCCACTCAGAAGACGACGGCGGCTCGGCTGCTGGCCAAGCTGTCGGAACGACTGGCCAGGTCGGCGGCCGAAAACGGGGCCGCCGATGAGCCGGCGGCAGGCCGACCGGCTGTGACCCCGACAGCTGCCTGGGGCCAGAGTGGGCGTGGTGAAGTGCAGCTGCAGCGGCATGACCGCCACGTTTCCAGCTGGTGCGTTGTGCGGGAACGATTTGGCTATGTCAAACTCCGTCACCCGTCCCTGCACCGTCGCAGTGAGGTCGCCCAGGCGGTCGAGCGGGAGCTGATGAGTGTGCTGGGCATCGAGAAGTATGCCACCAACACGCTGCTTTCGACCCTGGCGGTTGACTACGACCCACGGCATCTTTCCCGGCAGCAGGTCGTTGAGATCCTCGACAGCGTGCTGGCGGGCACGACGGTGCCGAAGAAGCTCGACAAGCTCGATCTGTCACTCGCGCTCTGTACGGTCAGCCTGCCGCTGGCGGCGGCCGCCCAGTTCGCCTTTCCGCCCCTGCTGCCGGTGGCGGCGGTGCTGTTTGCCTACACCTCGATTCCGACCTTCCAGGGCGCCTATGAACTGGCGGTGAAAGAGAAGCGGATCGGCTGCGACACGCTCGACGCATTGGTCGTGGTCGGCTGCCTGGCGACGCTGCAGATCTTTCCCGGGTCTGTCCTCTGCTGGTGTCTGGCCCTCGGCCGGACGCTGGTGCAGCGAACCGAGGACCGCTCGAAGAAGATGCTGCTCAACGTCTTCGGCAAGCAGCCGCGGTTTGTCTGGGTGGTTCAGGATGGCGTTGAGATCCAGGTGCCGATGCAGGATCTCAAGCAGGGCGACGTCATCGTGGTCAACACCGGTGATGTGATGCCGGTCGATGGCGTGGTTTCTGAAGGCTACGCGATGATCGACCAGCATGCCCTCACCGGTGAAAGCACCCCCGCCGAAAAAGGGCCGGGGGATCGGGTCTTTGCCTCGACGGTGCTGGTGGCCGGCAAGGTGTTTGTGGCGGTCGAATGCAGCGGCACCGAGACCGCCAGCGCGAAGATCGGCAAGATTCTCGCCGATACTGCCGGCTACAAGCTGTCGCGGCAGCATGCCGGTGAGCGGCTGGCTGACCGGGCGGCGGGGCCGATGATCGGGCTGGGGGCACTGGGTTATGCCACGCTCGGCCCGGCCGGGGCAGTTGCCATTGTCAACTGCGACCTCGGTACGGGTATTCGCATGGCCGCCCCGCTGGCAATGCTCAGTTCGCTCTCGCTCTGTGCCAGCAAGGGCATCCTGATCAAGGACGGCCGGGCCCTCGATCTGATGAACGAGGTGGACACGGTGCTGTTCGACAAGACCGGCACGCTGACCCGGGAGCGGCCCGAAGTCGGCACCATCCATGCCTGCAATGGCTGGGATGAGGAGTCGATTCTGCGGTACACCGCCGCCGCCGAGCAGAAGTTCCACCATCCGATCGCGCTGGCGATTCTGCATGCTGCGGAGGAACGTGGTCTCGAGCTGCCGCCGGTGGAAGACAGCGAACTGAAGGTCGGCTTCGGTATCACCGTGCAACTCGATGGCCATTCGGTCCGGGTTGGCAGCCGCCGGTTCATCGAGCAGGAGGGCCTGCCGATTACTGCCGATGTGGCCGCCGCCCTCGAGCAGGCCCATGCCCTGGGCAACACGATGGTGCTGGTGGCGATCGATGACGCGCTCGGCGGAGCAATCGAACTGCAGGCCGCGATTCGGCCCGAGGTCACGGCGATCGTCAAGGGGCTGCGGGACCGGGGCATCAAGCATCTGGCGATCATCTCCGGTGACCACGAGGCGCCGACCAGGCGGCTGGCCGAGCAGCTTGGGATGGACCGCTACTTTGCCCAGGTGCTGCCGGCCGACAAGGCTGACTATGTGGCCAAACTGCAGGCAGAGGGCAAGAAGGTCTGCTTTGTTGGCGACGGCATCAACGACTCGATCGCGTTGAAGAAGGCGAATGTTTCGATCTCGCTGCGGGGAGCCTCGACCATCGCCACCGACACGGCCCACATCGTCTTCCTCGACGAGGGCCTGGCCCACCTCTGTGAGCTCCGCGACATCGCGCAGAACCTGCACCGCAATGTGAAGCGGAGCTGGAACATGATCGTGATTCCCAACATCATCTGCGTGGCAGGCGTGTTCACGGCGGGGTTCGGTATTTGGGCGAGCGTTGTGTTCAACAACATCACGGCTGTCGCCGCCCTGGCCAACGGCCTCTGGCCGATGCGGCAGGTGGCCGCCAATGAGAAAAAGCGGCGGCAGGCGTTGGCGGCAGCCGGCCTCGGGGAAGAGCACCAGCAGCCCGCCGCAGCCGGGGTCGACGCTGCGTCCGGCGCCGCTTCGGCCGCTGGTCGGAACAACCGCCGGGCCGCAACTGAGCAGCCCAACGGGCAGGCGGAGAATGGCTACGTGGCCAACGGCCATCCAGCCAGCGGCTTGCGGGCCGATGGAAATGGCGTCGCCCACCGGCAGGTGAGCCTTGAGTCGACCGGTGTGGGACGTTGACCAGCCGCGGGAGACCGTCGGCCGGTGAGGAGCGAGCCGGTTCAATGAGTCAGGTTGCCGGCCTTCCTGACGTTGTGTGAGCCGAGGCTGAGGAACGCGAAGCGATGCCGGTACGTTCGAAAACACCGCTCGCGGCCCCCCCCGTTCCCTTAGCGGTGCGAGTTGATGCCCGTCGCCGGCTCGTGCAGGTGCAGTCCCCTGCCCTGCGGCGGGGCCAGGCCGGGTCGCGACTGCAGTTCCTGGCGCGGGCGTTTACCTGCCCATTCGTGCAGCAGGTCAGCATCGATGCCCGGGCGGGGACGGCGACCATCAGCCTGATGCCGACGGCTGGGCCGCTGACGACCGCGGTTGCCGACCTTGCGCGGGCAATCCGCGGCGAGGCTGACGGGCCGGCCCTCGCGGTGCCTCGTGACTGCATCGACCGGGCCCACGTCACGGTCGAACGGCTTGGCGGCCGGCTGGTGACCTGGCGGGTCGGTTCCGATCGGCCGGATGTGCTGCGGCTGCGGCATCCACGGCTGCGGCGGGATCGAGTGCTGGCCCGTCGCCTCGAGCGGATGCTGCTGGCAATCCCGGGAGTCAAGGACGTGCAGCTGACGAGTTGGACCGCCGATCTGGTGGTTCGGTTTGATCAGCAGCGGCTTGATACCGAGACGTTGCTGACGGTGCTGCAGCACGCGGTTGATGAGCAGGCGGGAACCCCACTCGGGGCTTCACCGCTGGAGATGGCGAACACATCGGCCACGCTGGGAGTTGCCGCTCTGGCCGACTTTGTGGTGCCGGCCTTGGCTCCGGTGAGTGCCTGCCTGCTCGTCGGCAACAATCTGCGGACTTTTGCCGCGGTCGGGGGTGACATCCGGCGGCGCCGCATCGGCATGCCGACGCTCGCCACCGCGATCATTCTCGGCACGCTGGCGACGGGGCAGTTCCTCGCCTCGGGCATCATGGCCTGGTCGTACGACTTCTGGAAGCGGCGGCACCGGCGGGACATCGAGGCGGAGCGGCGGCTGCTGCTCGACGATGCGATTCCGCTGCCGACCTGTTCGCGGCTCAGCCATGCCGACGACGGGGAGCGGGTACGGCCGCTGGAGTCTTTTGCGGTTGGCGACCGGCTGACGCTGACGACCTGGGAGGTCGTCCCAGTCGATGGAGTGGTGGCCGCTGGCGGCGGTGTCATTGATGAGCGCTGTGTCAGTGGGGTTGCCGGGGGGCGGGTGGTCGGGGTCGGCGACCGGCTCTTTGCCGGCACCATGCTGATCGGTGGCGACATCGAACTTGAAGCCACTGCTGCCGCCGCCGACTCGCGAATCAGCCGAATTGCCAGCGTACTCGGTGAGGCGACGCTGCACCGACCTGGCCGCATGGCCCCGACCGCCCAGGCTGAACGGTTCGCCGAGGAGATGGCTGGGCCAGCCCTGGCCACCGCCGGCCTGGGGCTGCTGGCGGGTGATGTCGCCACTGCGGTGGCGATCATGCGGCCCGATTACGCCAATGGTGAGGCGGTGGCGGTCTCGTTCGAGGACCTCGACGCCGTGGCGAGTGGACTCGCTGCCGGCTTCCTGATCAGTTCGGCCGCGGCGGTGGACGCCCTGGCAGCCGCTGACACCCTGGTCGTCGTGGAGCACGAAGCCCTCACCGCCCGCGGCGTCGATCTTGTTGGCGTCGAGACGTCACTCCGGGACGAACGGGAGGCGGTCCGCTGGGCTGCGAGTCTGGCCCGGCATCTTGCCTGCGAGCGGCGGACAGCACTTCTTGAGGCGGCACGAATCCGCCAGTGCATCCTTGTCGATCCCCCGGTCGAGTCCTTCGGCGATGGAGCAGGCCTGGCAATCGCCTGCCGGCACGGGGGAAGAAGCTTCGTGCTGCGGGAGGCAGAACCGCCGGCAGGGGGCACGGTGCGGTCCCTGACGCTTGAGATCGACCGGGTTCCCGTGGCCCGGTTTACCTTTCGCGAATCACCGCAGCGGCGGTGTCGGCTGGTCGAGCAACTCCGCGAGCTCAAGCCGATGCGAACCATCCTCCACCTAGCCGGCCTCCCCGGAAGCCTGGATGGAGCAAGCGGGCGGTTTGCAGACCTCGGATTCGATGAAATCCGCTGTGGAGACGATGCGGAGGCAGTTGCCGCGACGGTGCGGGCGATTCATCAGACCGGACGGCGGGTCGCAGTCGCTGGACCGACCGCTGCGATTGCTGCGGCGGCAAAAATTGCCGATGTTGCAATCGACCTCGGGCAGGACGGGGAGCCCACGGCCCCGCCGGCAGCCCTGGGGATCGTCGCGCTCTCTGGTCGGCTCGACACGCTGCCTACGCTGGTGGCGGCCGCTGGCGACCGCAAGGCCCGACTGGTCATGGCCCGGCGGTTGAGTGTGCTGCCGAACCTGGCCTGCGTGTTCGGGGCGTTTTTTCTCGGTTTCACCAGTTTGATCGCGGCGGTCGTGACGAATGTGGGAACCGTCAGTATTTACAATCGGTCCACCAGACGGCTCCATGCCAACCGCCGGCAGCACTGGCTCACGCATCGCCCGACCCTGCCTGTCCGGCTGCGGTCGATGCAGTCGGCCGGCGCCGGCCTCACCGATGAAAAGGCATCTGCCGGGGGCGGCCACCGACCTGCCGCCGTGAAGGATGTGAGCAGTTGATGAGAATTGCCCCCTGCCTTGATGCGGTCGAGAGAACCGCGGACTACACTCCCCAGCAAGAATGCGGTGGTGAACCAACCGCTACCGAGTACTTCCAAACGACCGGCCGCCCGCCGTCGCCTGCCGAGGCCGAAGTGGCTGCAGTGCAACCGCAACCTGAGGAGATTGAAGCCCGTCTGGCCGCCTTGCCCAAGGAGGTGGGTGTCCTGCTGGTGACCATTGGGACGATGGGCGTCGTCCTGCCCGGCATCGTTGGCACCCCGGCCCTGTTGGCGGGCGGGCTGATGCTCTGGCCGCGGGGCTTCCGGGCGGTCAACGGCTGGTTGCAACGCAAGTGCCCGAAGATTCATGGCCACGGCGCGGCCCAACTGATCCGCTACCTCGATGACCTCGAACGCAGGTATCCAACTTCAACCCCCGGGGGATGATGATGACTGAACAGCCGCTTCCTCTCGATTCAGCCAATGGTCAAGCTGCCGGCACGGCTACGAGCCGGCCAGCCCTCTCGCCCTACGAGGCGGCCCGTGTCCGTGAGATCGCTGCCTGGAAAAGCACCCGTGTCAGCCGGCTTGCCGAGGTGATCGACACGCTGACCACACCGGTCACCTGGGCGGTGGGCCACTTCATTCCTCGGCAAGCGGTCACCAAGGTGGTAACGTCGATGGAGTGGGTGGCGCATCGGTCTGATCCACTGAAGGAAGTGCTGAAAGCGGCCGGCGTTGCCAGCCTGGGTGAACTCCGGGAGGGGCGGCTGGAAGAGTGCGATGCCCTGGCCTCGATATTCACCGCGCGGGCCGAACGGTTTGCGGTTGTCGAATCGGCGGCCACCGGGTTTGGTGGGCCGCTGTTTCACGTGCCGGCCCAGTTGATCGCCGCGCTGCGGTCGATCACCCGGATCGGCCACTGCTACGGCTACGAACTGGACGACTCCCTCGGCCATGCGTTGGTGCTCGACATTCTTGAGATCGCCACGCTCGACTCGTTTGAGGAGCGGCAGCGGCTGATTGAGCGGCTGCATGCCGCGATCGACCGGAAGGAGGAGGCGTTGCCGGGTGGTGAGGACCTGCTGCACCGCACCAGCCGTAACCTGATTGCCGAGGAGGCGGTTGACCTGATCCCGGTGGTCGGCACGGCGGTCTCGTTCCTGTTTGACAGCCAATTCATGCACGGCGTCGATGAGGCTGCAAGGCGAATCTTCCAGGAGCGTTGGCTGCGCGATCATGGCCTCGTTGAAGAAATTCCGCCGGCCCCGGTTGAGACCAGGCGAAGCAGCCTCGAGGAGTTTGGCCTGGCCCTCGGCCAGGGACTTTATTGCATCGGTGCCGTGACCGGTTTTACGATCAGTTTCCCGTGCCGGCTCGTCCAGCATGCAGTCGGCAGGACCAGCAATCCCGTCAGTCAGGGTGCTCGCGACGGCACTGACCGGGCTGTGAATGACGCGCGGGAATTCCTCGCCGGAGTGAAGAGTTCGTATGAAGAGCAGGCGGTGGCGGTGGAGCCACAGCCGGTCTAGCAGGCCGTGAAAAGAGGCGATTGATGGCCCTTTCATCACGGATGAGAACGCCCCAAGCGATCCGGGAGAGAGCCAAAAACACCGCCAGGATTTGCATCACGCTGGTGAGGCAACTATTGTTGAACACGAACCCGGAGAATCAGGCATGACGAACCCAGAAACAGCACAAGAATCAGTCGCCGGCGACCCTCTCTCGGCGGTGGCCGATGCGATGCAGCAGGCCGCCTCGAGCGTTCAGGAGGGGGCGACAGCCGCGCGGGATGCCGCAGAGAAGGCGTTGCCGTCGGTTGGACTTTTCGCCAATCGGTTTCTCTACACCACCTGCTACGCCGTTTCCTACGGCGTCGTCTTCCCGATGGCTCTCGTGGCCTTCTCGGTGCCGCAGAATAATCCTCTGGTCCATGGCATGATCGACGGCTCGCGGGCGGCCCGGAGCAAGGTCGATGAGATTCTTGGCGGCGGCGGTCAGCCGGCCGGCGAGGAGTCGGCCTGAGGCGTCGGTTGGTGGCCCGGCTCGTGTGACCGGTGGAATGATCCGCAGTGAGCGGTGGCCTGCCGGCTTTCAGACTGCCCGGATGAGATCGCCGAGTCCGTCCGCGAGCACCTGGGAATGCGCCAGACTCTGTTCCCAGAGTTTCCAGAAATCGATCACCGCCCGGGGCCGGCGGCCAATAGCGCCGATCGCGGCACCGAGCCGGTGCATGGTCGACTGTGGGCGGCCGAGCCTTTTCACCTCTCGCGGCAGAGCTTCATTGGCTGCATCGGAGATCACGCGGCAGACCACCGCACCAAGTCCGGCGGAGGCTGCGACCTCGGCGACGGCGTAGGATTCCATATCGACGAGCCCGGCTCCGGTGGCCTGGTGCAGTGCTTGTTTGGAGGCCACGTCAGCGACGACCTCGGTGACCGTTATCAGGGTTGTCTGGCAGGGAGGATATTCAGCCACGAGGGCCTCGGCCAACTCGCGGTCGATAGTCAGTGGTGGCCGCTGCCGCCCGCTGCCATCGAGCAGCCGAGTGGGCAGCACCAACTTCCCCCGCGTCAGCCGAGAATCGAGCCCACCGGCAAAGCCGGCCGACACCAGCCGCCGGGGGCGATGGCCGTCAATGATGAGCTGGGCGGCCCGGGCCGCCGCGGCCTCGCCAACGCCACTGACAGCCCAGGCCACCGACCTGTCCCCGCAGGTGCCCTGCCAGATTCTGAGACTCGGCCCCTGATAGCTGACCGCCCCGGTAACCGACCGCTCGAAGCTGTGGGCCTCGATGGGGAGGGCGAAGATGATGCCAAGACAACAGGAGGGAGCGGGCGAGCGAAGGTGCGGCATAGTGCAGAACGGTGAGCCTGCGAGTTGGAAGGACCGGTGACCGTTCAGGCCCCTGCCGGAAGACTACCGTCGTTCCGTGGTTGGCTGGCGGAGATTCTTTCGCGCAGCCTCGATTGATCCTGCCACTTGTGTCGCCAATTTCCGAGAACCCTCGGGGGTGTAGTGCACGTCTGCTGGCTTGCCGATTTCTGCCAGCCGCGGCATGGCAAAGGTGTAGAGATCGTCGATCGCCACGCCCTCCTCCCGCATCACCTCACGTGCTACCGCGTTGTAGCGGACTTCGTCGCCGGGAATCCGGTGGACGTTGCCCTCGCCCGCCAGCAGTTCACGGGTGGCGAGTGTGTAACCAATGGAGATCGAGTCGCCAATCAGCAGGACGCGGGGAAGTCCGGCGACATCGGTGACTGGGGCCATTGCCGGGTTCGGCCGACGCTGCGGTGGCTGCTGAGCAAGTTCGGCGGCTGACACGAAGCCCCCCCAGAGCCAAGGAAGAAGGAGCACGAGGAGACGACGGGTTGTACGGGTCATCGGCGGTGATCAGATTTGGTGGTCGATAGAGGGGGGCGGAACGAACGCCTCACCCCGGACGAGTGTTCGGGAGCCGCTCGCCCGACCCTCAGTATACCGAGCCATTCACCCGGGCCTTGAATCGGGGCCATGGATGGCAATGGTGTCGGCACTAGATGTGCCGTCTCAGATGACAGGTATTTTTGAATCTGGTTTTGAGAGGTGACCGCCGACGTCCAGCGTGGGTCGGGGATGCCCGTGCCCTGTCGCCGGACACTCGCTGCGGCCCTCCAGGCCTTCGCTCGTTCGAAGCTGCCTGCGCTCCGCCATCCATGGCTCCACTGGCCAGCTACGCCGGCTCTCAGGGCACGGGCACCCCTCCCGGAATATCACGTGGGGATTTGATCCAGGACGGGGAGGCTCGGGGGTCGGCGAACGCTCGAGGAGTGTTGGGCGTATCCTCGCCCCACGACGAGACTTTCGCCGCCCCCGAGCCGGTGATACACGCAGGACGCATGCGATCTAACCCGCATAACTCGTGCCGGACAGGATCGCCATGGATGGCCCGATTCGGGTGAAACGCCGGCCGGATGCCGGCGCTGGCGGCGTGATGAAACCTCTGGCTTTCATCACGACCGCCCCAAGCGAATCGGGGCCATGGATGGCCCGATTCGGGTGAAACGCCGGCCGGATGCCGGCGCTGGCGGCG
>CALAZQ010000613.1 GCA_937926325.1 uncultured Planctomycetaceae bacterium
GTCGCCAACGTGCCGCCGCAGGGGGGCCGCAAGCATCCCGAGCAGCAGTACATCCAGATCGACACCTCCAACATCCTGTTTATCTGTGGCGGCACCTTCGTCGGCATGGACAAGATCATCGCCCGGCGACTGGGGAAGCGGACGATCGGCTTTGGCCAGCCGAGTGGGTTCAATGGCGATGCCGATCTCGCCGAACTGCTTCCGCAGATCGACTCAGACGACATCCTCGAGTTCGGCCTGATTCCCGAACTGGTCGGCCGGCTGCCGGTGATCTCGTCGTTGCAGCCGCTCAATGCCGAGGCACTCGTGCGGGTGTTGCTCGAGCCTCGCAACGCCCTGGTCAAGCAGTACCAAAAACTCTTCGAGATGGAGAACTGCAAGCTCGAGTTCACCGATGAGGCCCTGCTGGCGATCGCCCGGCGGGCCCTCAAGAAGGAAACCGGAGCCCGGGGCCTGCGGTCGATCATGGAGGACGTCATGCTCGACGTGATGTTCGACCTGCCCGAGCATGCCGGGAGCACCTACCTGGTCGAGGCAGCCCATGTCGATGACAAGCAGCCGCTGCTCCCGATCCGCGAGGCCCGGCCGAAAAGCGCCTGACCGACTGTCAGGAGGCGAGGCGGTTGAGGGCAGCAATGCCGCGGTCGAGCATCGCGTCAGGCACGGTGTAAGAGAGCCTGAAGTGGGTGTCGGCCGTTCCGAAGACGCTGCCGGGTACGACCAGCAGTTGTTCTTCGGCAACTGCCCGCTCGGCGAAGGCCTGGCCTGATCCGCCGGGGGCCTCCGGATAGAGATAGAAGGCGCCGCCCGGGCGGTTGAACCGATAACGGCCTTCCAGGCCCGCGATCAGCTTGTCCCGCTTGCGGCGGCATTCGGCCAGGGGGGCAGACATGTCGCAGTCGAGGGCCGCCACCGCGGCCCACTGGCCGACCTGTGGAGCGCAGACGAACGTGTACTGCTGCAGGGTTGTGCAGGCCTCGATGATTTCCTGGGGGCCATGCACCCAGCCGACCCGCCAGCCCGTCATGGCGTGTGATTTGGAGAAGCCGTCGAGCACGACCACCCGGTCGCTGAAGCTGGCCGCCGAGACAAAGGGACTGTCGTAGCAGTAGCGGCCGTAGAGTTCGTCGCTGACCAGCGTCAGGCCGTGGCCCTCCGCAAGTTCCGCCAAGGCCTGGAGCCTGTCAGCCGGTACCACCATGCCGGTCGGATTATTGGGGCTGTTCAGCAGGATCGCCTTGGTCCGGGGACTGATGGCAGCCGCCACCCGATCGACATCGATCGTGAACGAGGGGGCGGTGTCGATGGCCACGCAGCGGCCGCCAAGAAATTCAATCAGCGGCCGGTACATCACGAAGGCAGGCTCGAAGATGATGACCTCATCGCCCGGGTCGATCAGCGTCATCAGCGTCAGCACCAGGCCGCCACTGGTTCCGCTGGTCACACAGAGGGTTCGCTCGGGCTGGCCGAGCTGCTGCCGCGTCGCTGCCTCGAGACGTTCCCGCAGTTCGGGAATGCCCTGGGTGACGGTATAACCATTCCTGCCGGCATTGGTTGCCGCGCAGGCCGCCTCGCTGGCGGCTGCCGGCATTGGAAAGTCAGGCTGCCCGATCGATAGGTTGATCGGATCGGGCAGGCTTCGCATCAGGTCGAAGACCCGACGGATTCCTGATGAGTCAAAGGCGGCAGCCCGCCGGGAGACGACGGAGCGGGCGGAATCAGCGGAGGCGTCCACGCGGCGTCAGCTACCCGCCACGGCCTTGCCGCTGAAGATCTTGTCGAGTTGCTCACCCAGCCGCTCACCGCGGGCATTGAGCGTGATGACGTTACCGTCCCGGCCGATCAGAATGACCGTGGGAATTCCGCTGATGCCGTAGTAGGTGGCCAGGGGATGCTGCCAGCCGGCCCCCTCCGAGGGCTCAAACAGAATCGGCCAGGGGATCTTCCGGTCGCTGACGAACTTCTCAAGGGCCTCACGGTCCTGATCAAGGCTGATGCCAACCACCTCAAACCCCTGGTTGTGATACTTGTTGTACTGCTCCAGCACATTGGGGATTTCGGCCACGCAGGGGCCGCACCAGGTTGCCCAGAAATCGACCAGCACCACCTTGCCGGCAAGCGTCTGCTGGTCGAAGGGCTGGCCATTGAGGAGGGTGCCGCTGATCTCCATCGGGTTGCCCGGCAGCGACAGCCGTCGCAGCGTACCGGCGAAACTTGCTGCCATCTGGCGAATGCTTTCGTTGCTGCTGGTGGCAAAGATCGGGCCGAAGGCCTCGTAGGCCTGGCGGGCGGCGGCTTCACCCCCCGGCATATGCTCGAAGGCGCTGGCCAACTGCATGGCCAGCCCCGCGGTGGCCGAGTCGTTCGGATTGGCCTCGAGCAGTTGCTTGGCCTGGCCAATCAGGCCGGCCGCCGCGGCGACATCCCGCTTGGCGAACAGTTCCTGCGCCTGAGACACGAGCAGCAGCCGTTTGGCTTCCATCGCCAGCGATGGCGAGTCGCTGTTCACCAGCGTCGTGGCAAACTGATTGAGCGTGGCGGCGGCAGTTTCATCCCCCAGGCGGCCCAGCATCATCAGGCTTTCGAGCTTGGCGGTCGCCAACTCTTCATAGGCGGCGTCGGTCGTCTGCAGCTGGTCCAGAGCCTTGTCAGCGGCGGCAACCGTCGCGGTCGCCACCTGCTTCATGTATTGCATCATCTGCTGCCGGGATGAGGGTCGGACATTGTTTTGCTTGATTGAGCGGATGTATTCGAGCAACTGCTCCGGCGTCCCTTCGGGCACCGGTGGCAGCTTGAACTGGCCCCCAGCCTGCGGGCCGGCCGCCTGGGGATCAGCCGCCAGCGTCTGACCCGGCTGCAGGCTGGTCACCAGGGCGGTCAACGTGAGGATGTGGCCCAGCAACAAGCTGAGCAGGGCAGGGGAGCGAACCATCGCGGGCCTCGTGTGCGTGCGGAAGCAAAGGGGTGCCAGAAGGACGGAAGCCGAGAGAAACCTCTCCCGACGAGTGAGAAGCCTACTCCCGGGAGCTCTGCCGCGGCAATTCCTGGTTTTTTCGTCGGCCCCGACTGCTCGAGCCGTCAGCTCGTGGGGCCCCGGCTGCCGGGGTGAATCAGCGGACGATGGCCCGGAAACGGACGAATCCTCCTGCCCCTGCCGGCAGCGGTTCAAGCAGCCGCCAGGAGAGCTTCAGTCCGCCCGTCGCGGCAGACTCGGTGCCGATCTCGGCCGGCAGACTCGCCGCCGGCGAGGCTGCGATAAGTTCGAGCCGGCCGGGAAGCACATCAACGACCACGATGTCGGTGAGGGGAACATCGCCAGAGTTGAGAAAGGCGATGGTGAAGTCGAGTTCCTCGCCGATTCGCACGGCGTCGCTGCCGGCTCGCTTGCAAAGCGTCAATTCTGCCCGTCCGGGCGACTCGACCCGGAGGGTGGCAGTTCCTCGCCCCGCTGAGACAACCTCTGCCGCCCGCTCGTTGATCACGGCATTGGCTGCCGTGAGCGTGGTCCAGGCGACCGGCACGTCGAGCCCAACCGCCTCGGCGAGCCGTTCCCGACGACCGGCCGACTCGGGCTGGAGTTCTCCCGCCCGCTCGACGGGCCGTAGGTTCCCGAGAGATTCCTCAGGCAGGGCGGCGGCATCGACCCCGAGGGGACCGGAACGTTCTTCGACCGCCAGCCCCATCCGGGCCTTGCGGGCGGCCCGGACTGCCACCTGTTGTTCCGCAGCGGCGACCGGCTGCAGCGATCGTTCGTTTGCCAGGCTGGTGTCGGTCGTCACTCCGCCGGGACCAATGGGAAGTGTCTCTTCGAAGAGCCGGACAACCTGGCGGACCGATCCGAAGCGGGGCGAATAGACACATTCGCAGTTGGCAACCGCCAGTTTCGATTCAGCCTCTGCCGTGGCTGCTGTCGCCGGCTCACCCACTGCGGGCCGATAGCGAGCCACGGTGTCTCCCGCTGAGAGCCCGATGATTGCCAGTCGGCCCTCGGGCCGGGCCGGCTGAAACCAGTCACCGCCGTCACAGATTGGTGGCGGCACGATCGCTGGCTGTTGCGGAACGGGGAGCAGCACCGGTCCTTCCTGGCAGGGGCCGCCAGCTGTCGGCGGGTGCAGCCGGGCAGGGGAGGACGCCAGCGGCATCCGGTTGCCCAGCGTCAACATGGCAATCGGCTCGCCAAGGGTGCGGGCCACCTCGAGGCAGTCATCGCCGGGCCGGACGTCGAACCAGCGGCTGGCCAGGACGTCGGCCGCCTCCGGCTCGTGCGAGACGTAGACCGCCCGCCTGACATGGCTGCCGACGGTTGCCTCGTCGAGATCGTCACGGTCGATGACCAGTTCGATCGGGAACCGCCACCGTTGGCCGGGCGGCGCGGCGAGCGGTGCCAGCACCAGCAGGGACGGATAGAGCTCGTCGGCGGGCCGGCCCGGAATCCCCGTCAGCCGCAGCCGGTAGCTGCGGCCGGGCACCAGCCCGACGCGGGCCGGCAGCCGTTGCGGCGGTGACCAGCCTTCAACGGTTTCGACCGCCAGTTCCAGCCCCTCTGGGCCCCGAACCTCCAGTGGCTGCAGCAGGCCTGACACCTGATCCGGACGGGGACCGAACTGCGGGAGGCGGATGTTGCCAATCGCTCCCGGTCCAGTGCTCGCGGTAATGGCAGCTTTCTGCCTGGGATCAGCGGAGTCGGCAGCAGGTGCCAATTCCGTTCCCAGGGTCAAGCCGGTTATCACCAGCGTTCCGCCAAGAACCCGCAGCGCGGACCCTGTCCGGATAGAGGTGTCAGACTTCTTCCACAGTCTGTTGGTCATTGGGGTAACGGTGTCGTCGATCAGGTCGGTGGTCGATTGCCGGAGCCGCCTTGAGGATCCGGCCCAGGGGTCAGGCCGAGGCCAGGGAATCAGCCGGGAGGCCTCAGAAGGCGGGCGGCTCTGGTGGGCAGTCGTCCCGGCAGATGATGGCCGCAGCGGCCTCGGCATCGGGATCGGGACCACCGTTGTCGACCCAGCGGGTCCGGTCCTCGCGGGGCTGCTTGAGGTGGATCTTGGGAATGTCCGACCGTTCGGCGACATAGGCCCGTGTGGCCGGCTTCGGATAGCTGATGCCGGGTGCCTGCTGAACATGCAGTTTCAGGTGCCGCGTCGGACCGGGCAGGCTGGTTCGGGTGTGGTTGGTGATGGTGTGCTTCTGCAGGCCGGCCGGGATCCCCAGGGGCACGTGGGCCGGACCGGGCAGGCCGATCGGGGTGCCGGTGATCGGCATGCCATACGAGGGCGTGGTCATGCCGGCGACAAAGGCGGGTGGCAGCTGGGCAGGATCACCCCCGCAGGGCATGCCCAGCGGCATGCCCGCCGCCATGCCACCGCCGCCGTTTGCTGCCACCGCCCCGTCGATCACCGCCGATTCAAGATCCTTGTTCCCGATGCGGATGATCGCCAGGATCGAGCCGCGGCGGTCAGCTTCGACGACCGGATCGATCCCCGGATCGAGGCGGGTGCTCACCAGCGTCTCGACGCCGGCGACGGCCAGCTCTTGATAGTCGGGGTCGGGCAGGTAGACCACCTTGGTGACGAAGTTCCCGGTGGTGACCTGGTCGAGGTCCTCGTCGGTCAGTTGGACCGGCACCGTGTTGTGGGCGATGAAGGCGGCCGTCCGCGGGGTCACCGGGGCGACCTCCAGCGTCGGGTAGAGCTCAATCCCTTCGCGGCCCGGAATACTCGTGAGCTTGAGCCGGTAGATCGCCCCCTGCGGAAAGTCGTAACGACCGGGAGCGACCAGCGGGGTCGAGTCAAAGCCACCGGCCGTACTGACGTCCCAGCGAATCTGCATGCCGTCGGGGCCGATGAAGCCGATCTGCGACATCGCCTGGCTGGGGGCCTGCAGCATCGCCCCTTCCGGCATCATGCCCTCCGGGCTGCCCGGTGGGAGCATTTCCTCATAGCCGACCGGTCGGATGATGCCGGGGCCGGGCCCATCGACACCCGGGCCGGGGTGGGCCAGCATCGCCGGGGGCGGCAGAACGTTGGACTTTGGCTGGGCCACCGGCCGCAGGTCGGCCAGCCCGGTCAGCGGGGAGTTGGCTGGAATGTGGCAGCCTGTCAGGGCGGTTGCCAGGGAGAGCCCAACCAGTTTTTGCAGATGTCTGTTCCGTCTCACGTCGGTGCCTCCAAGGCCCAGGAAACCGTTTCGAGCGTAGGGGTGGTTCGGGACGCGTCCCGTGCAATCGGCGTAGGGGAGAGCAGGGCCGATGGCGTACACTGCCCGGCTCCCCGAGTCATTGGCGGCCGGCGGATTCGCCGCCATGCCTTCGGATATGTCGTCCTTTCCGGATCGAAATCTTTGGGAAAACCGGCAAACTCTTCCCCGTTGGTGACACCGTCACGATCAGGAACGCTGCGTTTCAGCCGCGGATCTATCCGGCGGCTGCTTGCCGTTGGCATGCTGGCGGGGATCACGCTGGCCGTTGCGATCGGCCGCTGCCAGGCCCAGCAGCCTGCCGGCAGCAGTGTCTACCAGCGGGCTGCCGGCGGGCCGGCGCTGTCGGCCGGGCAGCCAGAGCGGATCGTGGCGGCGATGCTCGCCGAACTGGGCCGGGTGGAATCGATTTCTGCTCGGGTGCGGCAGCGGACCCGGGTTGGGGGCAGGGTGCTGGTGGGGACCGGCCGCTATCTCCAGCAGGGCAGGGGGGTGGATCAGCGGTTTCGGTTTGAAACGGTCATCGAGGCCGACACCGAGCGGATTGAGCTGCTTGAACTGTCCGATGGGTTCTCGTTCTGGAACTACCAGAAACGGGGCGACGAACCGCCGCGGCTTGAGCGGGTCGATATCGCCAGGGTGCGGAGCCGGCTGGAACAGCTCGGGATCGCCGCCGACGGCGTTGCAACGCCCTACCTGGGCGGGCTGCAGCGGTCTCTCGCCCGGATCCGTGAGTGGTTTCGTTTCACCGCCGCCGAGGCGGGAACGCTGGAGGGCCTGCCGGTCTGGCGGGTTGAAGGCCGCTGGAATCCCCCGATGCTTGCCGCGATCCTCCCGGAGCAGGCCGAGGCGGCGAAGTCTCCAGAAGGCATCCTGCCCGGCCAATTACCGGAGGGAATGCCCTGGTCGGTCGAGCTGGTGGTCGGCACGAGTCAGCTGTTCCCGTTCCGGGTGGAGTGGCG
>CALAZQ010000614.1 GCA_937926325.1 uncultured Planctomycetaceae bacterium
GCGGCCAGAGCACCAGCCACCACCGCCACGCTGTTTCGAGAAGTTCCGCCATCGTCTGCCCAAACGCCTCAGCTCACGGCCCCGGTGCGTCAGGCCGCGGCGTTCTCACGCTGAGGAGTGCCGTGGCGAAACGTTCGTCGCTCGGATGAACACCGAGCGTCATGCGGGCGTGGCGGGAAGCGGCCAGCGTGACATCGGTGAGGAAGGGAATCAAGTCATAGATCGCGTTGAAGTGGGCAGCCGTGACGCCGGTGTCGGTCCCGTAGTCATGAGCGGCCCGGTTTCGGAGCGCACGACAGGTGTGCCAAACCTCGGTCGATTCAAGCAGGCCCACCTTCTCGCAGAAGGCCAGGACCCGAAGAAACGTCTCAGTGCGTTCCCCGGAAAGATCGGCGAGATGACGTAGGGTGGTGCCGAGTAAATCCTGGAGCTTCGCGAACCGTTCATTGACGGCGGCCAGCCGCTCATGCAGGTCAAGGTCCATCTGCCTGTCCGCCAGCGTCGCTGATGTGAGCGGCCAGTCGATCCGTGCGGCAGTGGCGTTGAGATGCCAGCTGCAGCGTTGGCAGGCTTCCAGCAGGTCGGCCAGATGCCTTCGGCTTTCAGCCAGCAAGGGGTTGTCACTCATCCCGGTTGCTCCAAGCGGACGGCGGCTGCACGAACCGATCGCTGGAAATGAGAAGGACCGCGACACCTGTCAATAAACGACAGATCAACCGGCAGTCGCAGCGTCTGCTCGAGTTCGGCATGGAGTGCCGCTTGCTGAAGATAGGCCAGGGGCTTTTCGGGCTGAATCAGCAGATCGACATCGCCACCCCGAGCCGTGTCGTCCAGCCGCGAACCGTACAACCAGACGTCTGTTCCCTGCCCTGCCTGATCACGGATGAGGCTCAGAATTTGGTCGCGTTGTCGGGGAGCAAGTCGCATCGCCTGCTCATTCTACATACGGATGCTTCGAGAGGGTCAGCCGAGGTATCCAACTGTGGGCCCGCTGAGAACGCATATACTTCCAACGCGTGAACGCTTTTCGGAGAAGCGTTGCCGGCGGCTGAAAGGGTTTGGCATGCAACATTCAGAAACCGGGCTCTGGAGGTCGAGGGCCCTGATTGGCGGCACCTGGTGCGAGGCGGCCTCGGGGCGGCGGCTGGAGGTGATCGACCCGGCCACTGGCGTGGCGATCGGCAGCGTGC
>CALAZQ010000615.1 GCA_937926325.1 uncultured Planctomycetaceae bacterium
AGCCGCTCATCACTCGGGCGATGCTTGCGGAAGTGCCATTGGCCGGGCTATCCCCAACCCCTTGGCTGGTGACGGTTTCGGGACGCTGGGAAGCCCGATCAGGCATCGAGGCGACCGTGGAGCCGTCTGGCAGGGATCGCCGGAATCAGTGGGCGAAAATCCCGGATAGGCGCCGACAGGCTGGGCGACGGGTTTCTATCGGGCTGGGGGATGGGGCCGTGAGGGGTGGCCCAGATACGTATAGAAGAAAGAAGACAAAGAAAGAGAGAAGAATAGGACCGGTCCAGCACTGGCGCCGATGTAGGTCGACATGGGTGCTGAACTGGGTCGGCGTGGGTGCTGATGTTGGTGCCGCCGCCCGTCTCTCCCGCACATTGTTTGACTATCGAACGGGACTTACTCATACAGGTCCACGACGACCGCGACATCTTTCAGACGTCGCCAGATCAGCTGCCGGCGATCGACATCCACAGCCTCTGACCGCTGCCGGACGCCTGGTCACGACAAAGCCGCCGGGCCGCCGAACTCAGAGAGACTCCGCGCCCGCGTCGGAAAAACGCCACTCCAGGGGGGAAGGCAGGCGGGCCGGGAAAGGCCTGGTGCGGGCCGGGAGACAGGAGCACGCGACTCACGAGCCGCTCATCAGTCGGGCGATGCTTGCGGAAGTGCCATTGGCCGGGCTATCCCTAGCATCTCCTGGATGCTGCGTTCTCGGTCTTTGAGCCGCGTCCCCGCCGTAGCCTGGCCCGCTGCTGCCGCCCGACTGGGCTGCTTGCTGGAGCCGCTGCGAACGTCGCGGCTCCCACAACACCCGCTGCCGCGACTTCGAAAAAACTCCGCCGGTGTATCATGTGCGATTAATTTCGTGGTTTGGTCATTGTCAAGCCTTTCTTGGCAGCGATTGAAGTGTGCGGGGTTTACCAAACGAAAACCATCTTGGGAACAAGCCACGTTAATCCCAACAGGGCGAAACACGCGGCCACCGACCACAGAAACCCTGGGTAGTACCACGGGAGTTGCGGCTCGCGTTTCAGTTCGATGGGACTTTCAGGCCCGAAAAACTTGTCCCGGCAAATGGCCTCGTAATAGCGGTCCAAGGCGTGCTCGTCGATCGCCTCGGGCCCATCCGGGGTGAGGCCCTTGTCGACCAGGGCCGGCAGTTTGATGCCCAGCCGCACGAGCGTGCTTTCCTCGCCGACCGGCGTGTGCATGATGGCGTAGAACCGCTTGAGCTTGATGGGATCGTCCTCCGGACCGAAAAGACTGCCCAAGACCATTCCCAACGCCGAGACGCCCACGGCCCAGAACACGGCAGGCTCGAATGAAACGGAAATGGCTTCGAAAAAGCCGATTCCGTTTCGGGCCATGACGGCCGCATTGACCACCACGTAGGTGGCGCTCCCGCCCACCAGCGACAGCCACATCCCACTGCGGTTCGCCTTGCGCCAGGTGATGCCGAAGAGGATGGGAATACCGAGGTAGGAAAGCAACGTCATGAACAGCTTCACGTAGTCCTGCAGCGAGGACATCCACTCGGTAGTCAGCGCTGCGATGAACACGGAGGCGATGGCCGCCAGCTTCGCCATAGCCAGATAATGCTGGCCACTTCGGTTTGGCCGGAGTATCTTGCGGTAGAAATAGTCTATGAACATGGCTGACGATGTAGTGGAATGGCTATCGGCCGACGACATGGCCGCGGCGACAAAGCTGACGATCAGAAGCCCCATGAACCCGACC
>CALAZQ010000616.1 GCA_937926325.1 uncultured Planctomycetaceae bacterium
GTCTTGCCGGTGCCGAGGACTGGGATTGCGTCGACCTTTCGGACCTCATCCAGCCGCATCACACCGCGGAGCCCGGCCTCGAGCAGAATCTCCGCGGCTTCCCGCAGCGAGATGTCCTGGGTCGTGAACAGCACGATCTGCCGGCCGTCAGGAGTTTCAATCCCCTCGACTGCGACCTTGGGGCCGTTTTCGTCAGCCGGAAACTTTTTCTGCAGCGGAGCTTCGATCGCAGGCAGCGAAATCATCTCGCCACCCGCCTTCAAAAACCGCTTCAGCCGCCCCTGAAACCGGAGGTATCCGTCCTCATCTGCCGCCACCAGATCTCCGGTGCGGTACCAGCGATGCCCCCCGTGTTCCACGAACGGGCTCGGCCCGTCGTAGGCATGGTAGCCGTCAAACACCGAGTCGCCCCGGACCAGCAGCATGCCGGTCTCGCCCGGAGCCACAGGCTCGCCGGTCTCGTGATGCACGATCAGCGACTCCACATGCCGCACCGGCTTGCCGATGCTGCCGTGCTTGATCTTCTCCAGCCGGTTGGCCGCCACCACCGGCGAGCATTCGGTGATGCCGTAGCCCTCGAGAATCGTGGCCTCGGGGGCCCGCTGCCGACAGAGGTCATAGGTTGACTCGGGGCAGACCTCGGCTCCGGTGATGATCTTGCGAAGGCTCGCCAGTTCGCTGCCTGCGCAGCTATTGAGGATGTAGCCCAGAAAAGTCGGCGTGGTAAACAGCATGGTCGGCTTATAGGCCGCGATCAGCCGCACGAGGCCCGGGGCATCGGTTGGATCGGCGTAGCGGACGCTGCGAATGCCGGCCAGTTGCGGCAGCAGCACGTTGCCGGTCAGGCCGAAGGAGTGAAACGGTGGCAAAAAGCCCAGCAGCGTGTCGTGAGCATCGGGCTGCAGGACATCGAGCCCGTCCAGAATGTTCGTCAGCAGGTTGCGGTGGGTCAGCGGCACGGTTTTGGGGGCCGACTCTGAACCCGACGTGAACAGAAACACCGCCGGCTCACTGTCTTTTTGAACCGGCAGCGACCGCAGCAGGCTTGTCGGCCGCAGCCGACTCGTCAGCATCGTGCTGACCGCTTCGGCCTTGCCGATCGTCTTCTTGACCTCCTCCAGAAAGAGGTAGTCGGCACCCTCGATCTCGAGGCCCAGCCGGTCAACCAGCCGGCTGGAGCTGATCACCTGTTTGACCTCGGTGGCTCGAATGCCGTGGGCCAGATTGGCCGGGCCGGTCGTCCAATTCATCATCACCGGCGTCTTGCCGGCCAGATGCAGCCCGTAAAAGACGAGATCGGCTGCCACGCTCGCCGGCAGCATCACCCCGACATGGGGCTCGGGAATCGCGGCAAACCGGCGGGCCATCAGGGTTGCCCCAACCAGCAGCCGTCGCCGGGAGAGCAGTCCGGTCATCGGGTCCCCGGTGGCGGCCGTGTCGGGGGCTTCGAGCATCCGCCGGGTGAAGGCCGCGGCAACCGTCTCATCGAGCAGCCAGTCGGGCTGGCCGTTACCATTGCCGACTGTGCTGCCGGCCAGCGGGGCGAACCAGCTTTTCGGCACTTCGACCGGCTTGGTGGATCGGGCGTGGGCGGTCAGCTTGCCATCGGCGAGGGCCCAGAGACCGCCCAGCGTGTCCACAACAGCGTCGCTGTGAAAGCCGAACTGCTGTTCAATCCGCAGGGCCAGTTCCATCCGGTCGAGGCTGTCGAGGCCGAGATCCTCCAGCCGGGTTGTCGGCTTCTGCTCTTCCGGCGTCAGCTCCCGCTTCAGGAAGCCGGCCACCACCTCGTTGACCTGGTCGATTGTCTTGGGCTTGAGGCTCGCCGGGTCAACGATGTCGGCTGCCGGTGGCTGGTAGTGGCCTGTGGTCGGCCCGAACAGCCAGCTGTAGCGGACAAACAGCGGCTCAGCCGGGGCATCGACGTTGAACCAGTCTTCGAGCGATGTGTTGAAGGCCTCTCGCGAATCGAGCGGCAGCTGGTCACGGGCCAGCGGCTCAACATGCAGATGGACCCGCCGCTTCGGCAGGAAGAAAAACAGGCCTGCCAGCAGCCAGCCGAGGGCCTCCAAAACGGTTTTGGTCAGGTTGGGCGGCTGCCCGGTGCGGGCACAGCCCCAGAGACTGCCCCAGAGCCCGCGGGTGCGGACGACGACGATCTGCAGTTCAGGGCACCGCTTTACCAGTTCATAGACAAAGCGGGCCGACCCGATCGCCTCGAGGTTTGTTCGCTGCAGCCGGCCGGAAGGATAGATCAGAAAGCTATCCCCCTGTTCGACCCGCTCAGCAACCGCATCGATCAACGCCTGGGTCCGGGTGGCCGCCGACCGGCTCTGGGCGGACAGGTCAGGCACCTCAAAGGCGCCGACCAGCTTCATCAGCGGCAGCAGAAAGGGAATTCGGTAGGTGCCTGAGAAGACCAGGGGCCGCAGTTTCCGATCGAGTCCAAGGTGCAGCTGCGACAGCACGGTCGGCGGATCGATGTAGCAGGGGTGATTGGGCAGCACCAGCACCGGCCCGGCAAGCCCCTGCAGCGACTCCAGCCCGTCGATCGTCACCCGGTACCGCAGCCGCAGAATCGCCCGGATCAGCCCCCAGAACATCCCGTCAATCAGCCGTTGCATAGAGCAATCCTTTCTTTCTGCGTAGAGATTCGCATACCGGGTCAAGGCCAGAGATCGTCAGCGTCCACTGGTTTATCCAGCGGAATGAGATTCTTCGAAGGGCATCCCAGGATGATGTGCTCGTCGCACCAACTCCAGCAACCCCAAAGCCAGCAAACCAATTTCCGGGCTACGGATCGCTACGACCGGGCCTTGACAGCCTTCACATGTAGCCAGTTGAAACTTCCAGGAAAACGCAACATGATTCTCAAAAGTTACGACGAACCGCGGCTAAAACAACGACCTGACAATTCACCGACATTTGCTTTAGATCAATTGCCGCGCTTTGCCACTTCCAGCGAAACAGCAGGCTTTCGGCGATGCCAATCGCGACATCAGGCCTCAACGCACCATCGGGTTCAGCGACCGCCCGTGACTTGAGCCTGGCTTTCGGCCGGTGGCTGTGACGCTGGTGCCAGGTAGGCGTCGTAGCCAGTCTTCAGAATCAGGCCAGCGACGATGACAAGGAACACGCGGCGGACAAAGCCGCTACCGCGGCGGAGTGCCAGCCAAGTGCCAAGACTCGCCCCGAGGATATTGATGACCGCCATCGGCAGGGCGAGCTTCCACCAGACGGCACCGGCGGCTGCAAACACAACGATGGCCGCGAAGTTGGTGGCACTATTGAGCAGCTTGGCGGCGGCCGAGGCGTGCAGAAAGTCGTAGCCCAGCAGCCGCACAAACAAAAACACAAAAAAGCTGCCGGTGCCGGGCCCGAAGAAGCCGTCGTAGAGGCCCAGACCGAGGGCAATCAGCCCTGCCCAGAGCGTTTCCCAACGGGGCGAATGGGCCGGGGCGTGGTCCCGGCCCAGCTGTCGGCTCGCCAGGGTGTAGCCAAAGACCAACGCCAGCAGCAGCGGCAGCAGCCGTCGCAGCCACTCCGACGGAAACTGCGTCAGCAGCCAGGCGCCAGCCACGCTGCCGATGACGGCCGCGACGACTGCCGGCAGCAGCCGCCGCCAAGGCAGCGCAACCTGCTGGGCATACGACCGGGCCGCCCAGGCAGTACCCCAGACCATCGCCGCCTTGGTGGTGCCAAACAGGTTTGCCAGCGGGGCGGTCGGAAAGACGCTCACCATCACCGGCAGTGAGACCAGGCCGCCGCCACCGGCAATCGCATTGAGAAACCCGCCACAGAACGAGCCGATCAGAACCAGGATGATGTCAGATGTGGTCACGTCGTGTTCGGTGGGCCTTTGTCGGTGGCTCGGCCGGGGGCTTCAGCCCCACCTGACCACCCACCAGGCACGCCGCGGATGATTCCACGACGCAACCACCCGATTATGCACCAGCCTGATAGACATGCACATCCTGCTGGGGGTAGGGAATCGAAATGCCGG
>CALAZQ010000617.1 GCA_937926325.1 uncultured Planctomycetaceae bacterium
CTCTTCATACCGTACTGTCGGCGATAGGCCGAAAGCATTTCAAACAGTGCCTTCTTGGCAATTCCGTAGGGAGCGTTTGTCTCTTCCGGGTAGCCGTTCCACAGGTCGTCCTCCTGAAACGGCGCTGGGCAATCTCGCGGATAGGAGCAGACGGTGCCGCACATGATCAGAGACTTGACTCCGGTAAGTCTCGCCGAGTCGATCACGTTGATACCCATTTGCATATTCCTGCGGAAGTATCGCCCAGGCTCAGACCGGTTCGCGCCGATCCCGCCACAGACGGCAGCGAGATGAACGACGACGTCCGGCTGATGCGATTCAATGACGCCGTGAGCGACAGATTCGATGGTCAGGTCGAACTTCGAGCCAATCGACGACACGTAGTACCCAGCGTCACTTAGTGCCGCAGAGACCCGTCGCCCAAGAAAGCCAGTCCCACCGGTCACGAGTATGTTCTTGTTCATCAATCTTCCCTGCCTCCCGCCTCGCGAGCTTCTCATCCGCCTCCACCATGAGGCTGACGATCTCTTCAAAATTGTGTTTTGGCTGCCACCCCAGCTTCGCCTTCGCCTTGCGGGCGTCGCCGAGAAGCCAGCGGACTTCCTCTGGACGGTAAAACCGTGGCACGTCTGTCCGGACGTACCGCGAAGCATCAACCCCAGAGAGCGAGCAGGCCAACGCGAGGAAGTCTCCGACGCTGTAGCTCTCACCGGTGGCAATCACGTAGTCGTCAGGCTCGTCCTGCTGGAGCATCAGCCACATAGCTTCAACGTAGTCGGGCGCGTAGCCCCAGTCTCGCTTCGGGTCGAGCCTCCCCAGCAAAAGTTCGTCCTGGAGCCGGTATCTGATCCGGCCCAACGCCCTCGTAATCTTGCGAGTGACGAACGTCTCCCCCCGGCGAGGACTCTCGTGGTTGAACAGGATACCGCAGGAGGCGTGCAGCCCATAGGCCGACCGGTAGTGCTGCGTCATCTGGTGGGCAAACACCTTACTCACGGCGTAGGGGCTAGCGGGGTTAAAGGGGGTCGATTCGTCCAGCCGCTCGACGCCACCCTTAGCGTTTCCGTACATCTCGGAGCTTGAGGCCTGATAGTACCTCGGCGGCGTGACAACGTGCCGCATCCCCTCCAGCAGTCGCAGCGTCCCGATTGCCGTCACATCAGCAGTGTAGACGGGCTGGTCGAAGCTCACGCGGACGTGGCTCTGGGCGGCGAGGTTGTAGACCTCGTGCGGCTCAACCTCTCGCAGCAGCCACGTCACGCAGTTGGCGTCGGTCAGGTCGCCGTAGTGCAGGTGCAGCCTCTCGCGAATGTGTTCAATCCGCTCAGTGCCAAACGTACTCGACCGCCGGACGATGCCGTGAACCTCGTAACCTTTGCTCAGCAAAAGCTCGGCAAGGTAAGAGCCGTCCTGGCCGGTGATGCCAGTGATCAATGCACGTCGCGGGGACGACTCGTGCCAGTCGATAAAGACGTTTTTCATGTGTGACATTAGTCAGTCCAGTGTAAGTCCCTTGGCATCCAGACACTGGTGCAGGAATTCCCGCACCCACTGCACCTCGGTCATTTCCGCGTACTTGATCTTCGACCGCAACTCTTGGTCTAACTCCCACAGCACAGCCTTGTACTCTCCGCCGTGAACGGCGGACGAGAATTCCTCACCCTCCTCGGGCAGGTCAAACTCAAGTTTGCCCTTTGGCATTTCTGTGCTCCGTGAAGTCTTGTGCCATCCGCTCGACCAAGTTTGACCCCGCCCGCTCGTGCCATGCCGGCACAAGCGAGTGAATCAAGAGATACCACGCCGCCCGTAGGCACCGCAGTCCGTGGAAAAACGCAAACGCGAAATGCTCGCGATAGGTCATCCGGTTGCGGCTGAGGTGGCCGCGAGACCTGCTGATCAGCGACACGGCGACGCCCTCCGCGCTGCTCGCGATCCACGGTTGCCCATCGTCAGATAGGCGCGGCGAACAGGCTCGACTTCGCCTGCCCTGATCTGCCCCATCTCACGCCGAATGTCGTCCTGCGACGGCGACTCGGGATCGTCGATCTCCAGCAGCCGCTCGCCGAGATTAAGCTCTTTCGCCGCCTGCCAGACCTGCGGCCACCGCAGTCCCGCCGCCTTGCAGATGTCAGCCCTGCCAGCCTGGACGTCGTGCCAGAGACTGCGGATCGCTTGCTCCTGCCCTTCCGTGAGCATTTTGTTTCCCTTTCCGTACAACCCGGTAAAAAATTTACGACGCCGAAAAACCCTGCGGCTCGGCGCCGCCACGCTTGTGTTCTTTGCGGTTTTTCATCGTCCGATCGCGGTACGCCTTGACCTGTTCGACAGGGTAGAAGACAGTTCTCTCTTTAACGAGTTCCGGCTGGATAACGCCGTTTCGACCGAGTGAGCGTAGGTGCGTCATGCTGACGCCCAGCATCATCGCCGCGTCGCGTGTGAGCACACACTCCACGTCGTCCACGAAAATTTTCTTTTGCCGTCGTGCCATAGCTATCACCTCGTGGGCAATTGTCACCCACATCGGTGGTTTGTCAAGCAGTTTCATCAGCGGTGGCTCCGGAAGAATTCAATTTTCAGACCGACTTTCATCGGGCCTTCGAGTGGGTTTGGGTACTCCCCCAGGTCGATGGTCTTGTCCATCGTCAGGGATGCCCTCGTCGTCCCCACGCAGCCGCCCCCCAGGATTGGCAGGGCGGCTGCGACCAGCAGCAGGATCAGCTTTCTCATTCTCGCAACGCCTCCGGCACCCCGCAGGCAGGCACCTCGACTGCGATCGCGTCCACGGGAGTCTCACCCAGTGGCAGCGAGCGGAAGTCGTCGCGGGACGGGAATGCCGGACGCCGCACGTACACCGGGCCGACCGGCCCGAACTGTCCGGTCAGGCGGTAAAAAATCTCCACCTGCCCGGTCGCCGTGGCGATGTCCGTACAATCAGCCTCGATCTCTCCCCACCGCAGGTGGCCTTCTGGAGTCAGATACCAGATGGCAGCCAGCGACGGCGTCGGAATCTCGCCATCTTCGAGCAGCCAGTCCGGCTGCAAATTGGCGATTCGGTTTGTGGTCTTCATGCGGCGATCTCCTTCGCATCGAGGACTGCCTCCACCTCGCTGACGTCGCTCGTCAGGCCACGAGGTGAGAGGGGCTTTTCTGGCACAGACTTGAGAGTTGCCGAACCGCCAAAGGGCAGGATCACCCGCTCGCCGAGTCGGCTGGAGTCCAGCACGATGCAGCGGAACAGGATCCAGCCGTCTGGCTGGTAGATCTCCGACTTCTCTCGCAGCACGGCGAGAAGCTCTTCAGGATCGCTGAGTTGCGAACTACAGTAGAGTCTTGCGAACTCTTTGAATGAAACACTCTTACTCATGGGAATCACCTCCTAGTGTGCAGGCTCTGCGAGAGCCTCGATCTTCCTGAGCAGGGCAGACCATCTGCCCAGCCTCCGGACGTCCGTGTCCTCCGCGTAGCCAGCTTCATGCTGGCTTTCCAAGTCATGGACGCCCTCGGCGAGAGCGTCGCGAACATCGATCAGTTCTGCTGGTGTGAGCATATCCAGACAACTCCTAGAG
>CALAZQ010000618.1 GCA_937926325.1 uncultured Planctomycetaceae bacterium
GCATGCAACCCGGTCGCGCTCATGTTCGCCACCGCCGGCATCGCGTTCGTCGCGTTCATCGCTGCCCGCTGGATCAGCGGCTACACCCGTGTCCGCGAGTGGCAACTGCTGCGGGGCGGGGCCAGCTACCTGATGAGCACCTTCGTGATCGGGGTGCTGCTGCTTGCCGGGGCGGCCGCAGTGGCGATCGTCGAACAGACCAGTGTCTTCGAATGGCTGGCCCGTTTGGTACCCGGCATGATGATGCTGGTTGGCAGCGAAATTCTGCTGACCGCCCTGCTGGCTGCCTATCGTCCGAAACGCCCCGGTGAGATTCCCCGGCCGGCCTTTGACAGCCGGGTTCTGGGCCTGCTGACCGCGCCGGAATCGCTCGGCCAGGTTGTCGGCGAACTGATCAACTATCAGTTTGGTGTCGAAGTTTCTGGCAGTTGGTTCTACCAGATGCTCGGCAAGGCAATGACGCCGCTGACCATCTTCGCAGGTGGCATTCTGCTTGCCCTGAGCACGCTGGTGATCGTCGGTCCGGACGAACAAGCGGTGATTCTGCGGTTCGGCTCACTCACCGGTGACCCAGTCGGGCCGGGCATTCATCTCAAGGCCCCCTGGCCGATTGAGACTGCCTCAATTTATCCGACCGGCAGGGTTCTGCAGCTGACGGTCAGCAGCGACAAGCTCGGTCGGCTGCGGGCGAAGAATGCCGAGGCACTGCTGTGGACAGGTGGAGACGACGACGCATCCAAAATGGGGCTCGACTTTTTCCTCTGTGCTTCCAGAGAAGGCAATGGCTCGGCGGCGATGTCGCTCGTGGTTGCCGACGTCATCGTGCAGTATCGCATCGGCGACCTGATTGCCTTCCTGAAGGCATCGACCGAACCGAGGGCCTCAATTGAGATGGTCACCCAGCAGGAGGCTGGACGCTATTTTGCCAGCAAGACCATTGACGAGCTTCTCTCAACCGGACGGACCGAGGGTGGACCACAGTTGCAGCAGCAGATCCAGAAGCGAATCAATGATCTTGGTCTCGGCTTTGAGATCGTCGATGTGGCTATCACCACGCTGCAGCCACCACCCGGGAAGGTGGCCCGGGAATTTCACCGGCAGATCGGTGCCGAACAGTATCGGGAAACGCTGATCCAACGGGCCAATAAAGAGGCGATCGTGACGCTGGCCAAGGTTGCCGGATCGGTTGATCGGAGCCGAAAGATCAATGACGCGATCATCGAACTAGACGACCGTCGAACGGCGGTGGCTGAGGCCCAAGAGCAGTCGCTCAAGCCGGACGAGGCAATGCTTGCCCTCACCCAGAAAGAACTTGAAATCGAGGCCCTGCTCGGTGAAGCCCGGGGTGAAGCGGCCGAGATCATCCACAAGGCACGGGCGTATCGCTGGTCACGGGCCGTCGGTGAGCGGTCGGCCCTCGAACGTTTTGCCGGCCAACTGCTCGCCTATCAAGAGTCACCAGCCTATTTCCGGACCCGGTACTACCTGAATGTCCTGGCTGAGGGGCTGGTGGGCCGGCGAAAAGTCGTCATCGCCGGCAACAACGCCGACCTTCCCGTTCTCGATCTCGACTTTACAGAAGTTTCCAACGCCATCGACACATTGATCAGCGAATAGCCGCAGGCACAGCCTGGTCCGTCGAGCAGACCCTCGTTCCACCACAGTCAACCCGTCAGTTCGCCATGAAAAACTCCTTCACGATCCTGCTGGGCAGCATCATCACCCTTTCGCTGCTCTCGTACATGTTTCTCTACCAGGTCCGCTACGACCAGGTGGCCGTGCGGACGACCTTTGACCGGGCCGACGACGGCAGCGTGCAGGAAACGCCCGGGTTGAAGTGGCGGCTGCCGTGGCCCGTTCACAAGGTCACCCACTATTCAAAACGGTTGCAGTTGCTTGAGGACACAGTCGAGGAGATTCAGACCGCCGACGGCAAAAGCGTGATCGTGAAGACCTATCTCACCTGGCGGATCGTCAACCCGCTCGACTTCTACGTCACCCTGAAGGATCCCTCGGAGGCCCAGCGACAGCTCTCCAGTCGGCTCCGAGAGATCCGTGGCCTGATCAGCCGTTATCGACTCGATGAACTGGTGAACCTCGACCGCGACTCGCTGAAGCTTGCTGAAATAGAGGATCGGGCCAAGGAGACCCTGGAGGCATCGCTCGCCGAATCGGGCTATGGGCTCAAGGTGGAAAGCGTCGGCATTTATAAGATCGTGCTGCCCGAGGCGACCACGCAAAAAGTCTTTGAGACCATGATCACGACCCGGGAACGTCTCAGCGAGAATGCGCTGCAAGAGGGCCAGGCTCAAGCTTCCGCGATCAGGAGTGAGGCCGAGAGTGCCAGGGAACGCATCCTGGCATTTGCCGAGCGGCGGGCACAGACCATCCGGTCGAAGGGTGATCGTGAAGCCTCGAAGGAATATCAGAGCTTCGCCGCCAACGAGGACTTTGCGATCTTCCTGCGAAAAGTCGAGGCCCTCAAAAAAATGCTCGACCACAACACCACCTTTGTGCTTTCCGCTGACACCCTCGGCATTCTTGACTGGTTCAATCGTGATCCCGGTCAGGCACCGGCGGCAACCGCGCAGTGATTGGGGAGACTGCCGTTCATGAACGACTCGCTTCAATCCTTCGACGCAGCCACGCCGGCGACGGATGACCCGACGAATCCAGCCGTCACCGCCATGCCGTCAGCCGAGGATCTTGATGGCCAACTCGACCCGGCTCAGCAGTCACTGGCCGAGGCACTGAAGGTCAGCTTTGGCATTCTCAAAGTCGCCATGTTCGGGCTTTTGGTTGCCTATCTGCTGAGTGGCACCTTTAGTGTCGGATCGAACGAGGTGGCGGTGCGACTGCGGTTTGGTGACTACGTCGGCGACCCCGGCGAACGCGTACTGGAACGCGGCACCTATCTGGCTGCGCCCTTTCCGATCGAGCAGGTGATCAAGGTCGACACCCGACCGGTGACGATCGATCTTGACAAGGAGTTCTGGTACGAGCTGACCGCCGGCCAGGGAACCAGCCGCGATGAGCTGCGGGCAGGACGCAAGGGGCCACTCAATCCGGTCAAGGACGGGTCGCTGCTGACCGGTGATTTCAACATCGCCCATGCCCGCTGGTCACTGACCTATCGGGTTGCCGATCCGGTCGCCTACATCACCAACGTGGGCCGGCCGGCCCTCGGTGAAGAAATCGTTCGCTGCGCGATCCAGCAGGGGATCGTCCAAGCGATCGCCCAGCTGTCTGCCGAAGATCTGCTCAAGGGCGTGGTCAACCGGGAAATCGCTGTCGGGATCGCCCAGCGACGACTTGACGACATGCAGACCGGCCTGCAACTTGACCAACTCAATCTCGACCAGGTGACCGCCCCGATGTCGGTGGTCGCCAGCTTCGATAATGTAACCACGGCCGAAGCCGACCGCTCGCAGCGGATTGTCGAGTCCCAGCAGGCACGAACCCGCATTCTGGCCGAGACCGCAGGCGAAGCGGCTGAGCCGCTGCTGGAACTCGTCGTGGCCTACGAACAGGCCTCGGAAGCGGGCACACCTGAGGAAACGGCTGCGGCGGAGGCCGAGATTGATCGGGCCTTCGCCAGCCTTCAAGTAGACAATCGACCGATCGGGGGTGAGGCGGCCCGAATCATCAACGCCGCCAACACCTACCGGACCCAGGTCGTGGAACGGGTGCGGTCGGAACGGGAAACCTTTGAGCGGCTCTTGCCTCAGTACGAACAGAACCCCCGCATCATTCTGAGCCGCCTCTGGGAGGACGCCCGCGAAACGATTCTCACCGGTGACGTTGAAACCTTCTACACAGTGGCTGGCCAGCTCCAACTGCAGCTGAATCGTGATCCTGAAATTCAAAAGATGAAGCAGCAGGAGCAGATCCGCAATCTGAAGGTCGAGCAGCGGGACCGGGAAAGGGACCGAAAGCTGCGGGGAGGCTGACCGCGAAGCAGGATTCGCTGAAGCAGAGGAGCTGGACAAGCAAAGGGAGTGAGCAAATGATCCTTCAGACCAAGGCAACCGCACCAGCCGTAGACCGCCACGAGCAACCCGTTGACATCAAGTGCGTTGCTGTCACGAAAACCTTTCGTGACTTTTGGCTGCGGCCACGGGTGCGGGCGGTCGACGGGGTCGATCTGGAAGTCAGCCGTGGGCAGGTCTACGGGCTTCTTGGCCCGAATGGCTCGGGCAAAAGCACAACGATCAAGATGATGCTCGGCCTGCTCACCCCGACTGCCGGCCGGATCGCGATCCTTGGCAAGCGACCTCGTCACATCGAAACCAAAAAGCAGATCGGCTATTTGCCGGAGGAGAGCTATCTGTATCGGTTTCTTTCGGCCCGGGAAACGCTTGATTACTACGGGCGGTTGTTCCGCATTCCCGCCCAGATCCGCCGTGAGCGGGTCGACCATCTCTTGGAAATGGTGGGCCTCGAGGCGGTCGAACACCGGCCGGTCGGAGAATTTTCGAAAGGCATGCAGCGACGCGTCGGGCTGGCCCAGAGCCTGATCAACGACCCGCAGCTACTCATTCTTGATGAACCGACCAGCGGTATGGATCCGGTCGGAGCCCGGCAGATCAAGGATGTGATCGCCAAATTGGCCGAGCGGGGCAAAACGATTTTGTTGTGCACCCACCTGCTTTCGGACGTCGAGGATCTCTGCGACCGTGTCGCCATCATGTTCGGTGGCAAGGTCCATTCCGAGGGCACCTGTGACGAACTGCTGGAGCAGCAGGAACTGACCAATCTTCAGACCGACCGGCTGCCTGAGGACGTCGTCGAGGAAATCCGACTGATTCTGGACCGCCGCGGTCTCGACTTGAGAAAGGTTGATCAGCCACGGCGGCGGCTTGAGTCGCTCTTCCTCGAGATCGTTGACGAAGCCCGACGGGACGGCACCCACACCAGCGGCGCCCGCAGCGGCGGCAAGATTGCGGACTTCCTGCAGGCTGGTCCTGCTCCTGAGACCGCACTTGAAACCGACGAGGGCGACGCTTTGCTTGCCGCGCTGGCTGCCAAGCAGGATGTTGCCGATCAACCTGCCGTGCCCGATCAGCCCGCGGCCTCCGTTCCGGACGAGGGTGAAACGACCTTGGCCGAACTTGTGCAGCAACAGCCAACGACAGCGACGGCAGACGTCGCGAACCAAGCCGTTGAGATTGCGGCTGAGGCCGAGGAAGTCGAGGAGGATCTGCTCGCCTCGCTCACCAAAAAACATTCTTGATCGGCGCGAACGATGACACCGACTGTTTTTTCGTACCGACGACTCCTTCCATTCGGGGGAATCCTCGCCGGGATCATTGCTGCGACGTGGGCTGCAACCCTGTTGCTGCAGATGCAGAATGCCGGGCCGGTCAGCCGCGGCGTCCTGCTGACCGGTTGGGCAGCCACCCTCGGCTGGTGCCTGTTTGGGCTTTATTCACTGTTGGGAATCAATCAAGGCCGTCAAGCCACCCCCTGGCGTTTTGCAGCCTTGCATCTCTTTCTGCTCGCCGGTGGCAGTATTGCCGCCGAACTCGTTGCCGTCAGCGTCTCAGTCCCGCTCGCCACCTGCCTGCAGCTGGCGGCGGTTGTCGCCTCGAGCTTCATGGCCTGGCGGATATTTAAAGCCGCCCCGCAATACCGCCGCTTCGCCACCGGGACCGCGTCGGTCTTCGGTATTTCCTTGCTGGTCTGGTTTCTCGCCCGCCAGCAGATGCCGACGGCGACGATCACAGTCGCTGGCATCGCCAGCATGGTTGTGGGATTCGTTGTTGGGCTGGCCGCACTCAGGTTGATCCTCCATGGAGCAGGTTTTGCGGCCGTCGCGAAAACCGTGGTGGATGAAGCAATCCGGATGCAGGTCACGCTCGTTCTCCTGATGCTGTTTCTGCTGTCGCTCCCAATCATGCCCCTGTTGCTTGACATGGGCGAGCTGCTTGAATATCGCGTGCAGTTTCTCCTTACCTGGTCGCTCGGCGCAACGATGGTGCTGCTAGGCCTGCTCAACGTCTTTCTGGGCTGCGGCAGCCTCTGCGGCGACGTCGACACCTCACGGATTCATCTGACACTGACCAAACCGCTGGGGAGACTCGAGTACCTTTTTGGCAAATGGCTCGGGCTTGTTGCCGTGAATGGCTTATTGGTCATGCTTGCGGGAATCGGGATCTTCACTTTCACCAAGATTCTCGCGGTCGCGCCGGCGCAAAGCGAAGCGGACCGCAGAGCTGTTGACCAACTGGTCCTGGTTGCCCGGCGGAAGATACCTGCCTAACACCCAGT
>CALAZQ010000619.1 GCA_937926325.1 uncultured Planctomycetaceae bacterium
GTCCGGTCGCTTCCGCTCCCGGCTTCCTCCGCTGGCTACAATTCCATTCATGGAAGGTTCAAACAACGAACAAGATCCATTGCCGTTTCGGCCGGCTGACAGCCCTTGGTTTTGGGGACTGCTGTTCTCGTTGATGGCCCTGATCGGCCTCGGCCTGATCGGGCCGAAGTTTGATGTGCGGCAGCGGCAGATTGAGGGGCGGTTCCTGGGCCGGCGGCAGGCGGCCATCGAACGGTGGCGGCGGCAGGCGGGGCTGCCCGAGGTCGATCTGGCCGACGAGGCTGTTGACCGCAGCGTGGCGGCGCCCGACCGGATTGTCCCGCTCTGGACGCTTGCCACCGCTGCGACCACGGCGGCCATCGGCTGCGGCATCATGCTCCGGCAGGAGTGGCGAAACGCTAGCCGATGATGCTCCGTCGCCGGGCGTGATAGTCCCAGACCACGAAGCGGTCGAGCTCGTTGCCGGCGGCGAAGGCGACCCGGCCCTGGGCGGTCTCGGCCAGCCGGTAGGCAAACTGGATATCCTCCCGCGACTGCGACCAGCCTGAGAGCAGGAAGACATTCACCATGATTCCCTCGCGGCGGCAGGCCCGGGCCTCGCGGATGGTCGCCTCTTCGGTACGGCCGTGGGGCGGATAGAGCAGGTAGAGTTCCTGATCCTCAAAGTGTGCTGTCGGCAGGCCGTCGGTGATCACAATCACTTGCCGGTTGGGGGTGTCCTGGCGGGCGAGATACTGCCGCGACAGCTGCAGGGCGTGCTGGATGTTCGTGAAGTGGGGCGGAATGTCCGACTCGCCGATGTTCGGATCGGCCATGTCGGCCCGCAGCCGGACCACCGGATCGAAGATGGTCACCGGCTTGGGCAGCAGGCTGACCAGTTCGCTGAAGGCCCGCGGCTTGGCGAACGAGGCCATCTCGATGAACTGCAGGAAGTCGCCGGGGTACTCCCGCTGCACCAGGCCCTGCAGGGCAAGGGCCATGCGTTTGACGTTGATATAAAGCCCGCCGTACCGCATCGACCCGCTCATGTCGAGCACGACGACGGTGGCCGCCTTGGGGCTGTTTCGGGTGCGGTGAACCTCAAGGTCCCGCTGGTCGAGCCGCAGCGGGCTGCCGGGGCCGATCGTGCCCCCCTCGGACAATGTCCGCAGCATGGTGTTGGTGAGCGACCCCGGCAGATCGAGATGGGCCACCGAGTCGCCGAACTCAAAGGGCCGTGTCGGCACCAGTTCCACGGCGCCGTCGCCGACGGCCGCAGCCTGATGGCGGCCGGTCTTGGAGGGGGAGAGGTCGCTGAAGATCTGCTCCAGGAGTTTGCCCTGAAAGCTACGGACGGCCTTGGGGGTCAGCTGATAGCCCCGGCCTGACTTGTCGAGCCCCTGCTCGGTGGCGGCCCGCTCGACCAGCTCTTGAACCTGCTGCTTCAAACGCTCGAGATCATCGAGTTCGCCTGACTCGGCGTAGCGGCCGAGCGCCTCCATGTCGATCAGGCCGATCTTCGCGTTCTTGCGGGCCTCTTCCAGTTGGGCGAGCAGCCGGTCGATTGTTTCGAGCTCTTCCTTGACCTCGGTCGCCCGATCAACGGAGAGCGACCGCCGTCCAGTGAATTCCCAGCGGCTGGCCAACTCGTTCATTTCATAGACGGTGCCGAGCCGGTTGATCAGCCCCATGACACCGGCGGCGAGTGGCCCCCGCTCAGTTTCCAACGCGTACCAGAGCCGCTCCAGCCGACGGATCTGCTCGCTCTGCACCGCCTCATCGAAGGCCCGGGCCAGCCGCCGCGGCGGCCGGACGCGTTCGGCGGCGGCATGGAACTCCTGCCGGGCCCTGCGGCGGACGCTTTCAGCCTCGTAGGTCTCAAGAATCTTCCGCTTGCGTTCTTCAAGCCTGGCCTTGAGGGCGTCGAGCGACGGTCCGAGGCCCCGGATCTGCTCTGGATCGAGGACAACCGCTTCAGCCAGTTGCTCTTCGGTCAGGCCATCGAGACTGCCGGTGGCGAGCATGTGCTCCATCGCCGGCGTCGCCAGATCGGTGGCCGGTGGCCGCGGCGGAGGAATCCGGGCCGGATCGTACCGCTGGTACGAATGGACGATGCCGCCGAGTGACTTGCGCGAAGGCATGACGTTAGCGAAACCCCTCGGTGTCGTAGATCGTGCGGCCATGGAGTTCGAGGCGGGAGATTCGCTCGGTGGCATGGAGGCCGGCAAGGACGAACTCGATGCAGGCGGCCCGGACGGCCGGGTCGCTGGCCCGATTGACCTCGAATGCCTTCTCCCAGATCGCCGGGATTTCACCGACGATTGTTTCGTAGTCGGCCGAGGGCACCATGTCGCCGACCTCGATCTTGACCCCTTCGCTGAAGGCCTGGGCAATCTCGTCGAGGCCGTGTTTCTCAACATATTCGCCAAAGACGGTCGCGATGGCGTCGGCCATGATGCCGTCGAGCACCTGCCGTTCGGTCATCTGATGGCTGCCCATCAGGTCGAGTTCCAGCTTGCCCAGGCTCGAGGTGGCCAGATGGGCCAGATCGCTGATGCGGGGCACCGCCGGCTTTTCCCCGAGCCGTACCCCCCGCTGGCGGGCACTGGCGACCATGGTCTGGAGGTTGGCGATCGACAGCCGGGCACTCACCCCTGACTGCTGGTCGATGAAGCGGCTGGCCCGGGCGGCGATGGTGATCTGCTCGACCACCTCTTTCATAAAGGGCGGCACCACCACCGGCCATTCGCCCCCAAGATCGACCCCGGCCTCTTGTTCGGCGACCTCGATCCCCAGCTGGCGGTCGCGGGGATAGTGGGTGTGGATCACGGCCCCGATCCGGTCCTTCAACTGGGGAATCACCTTGCCCGAACGGTTGTAGGTCGAGGGGTTGGCCGAGAACAGCAGCATCACGTCGATGTCAAAGCTGACCGGATAGCCGCGAATCTGCACGTCACGTTCTTCGAGAATGTTGAACATGCCGACCTGCACCAACTCGTCGAGTTCAGGCAGTTCGTTCATGGCGAAGATGCCCCGGTGCAGCCGCGGAATGAGGCCGAAGTGCAACGCCTCCTCCGAGCCCATGCTGCTGCCGGCGGCGAGCTTGGCCGGGTCGATTTCGCCGATGATGTCGGCAAACTTGGTGCCGGGGGCGAGCCGCTCGGCGTATCGCTGCTCCCGCGGCCACCAGGCGATCGGCACCTCGGCAGGCGGCCGCTCGGCCACCAGTTGCCGGCCCGCCCGGCTGATCGGCCGTTCGGGATCGTCGTGGAAGGGAATGGCCGGATCGTCGAGGTAGGGCAGGGCGGGGTCGAGGAATCGCGGCAGCAGCCGCATCAGCCGGCTTTTGGCCTGGCCCTTCTCGCCGAGGAAGAGCATGTCATGGCCGGCCAGCAGGGCGATACTGATCTCGGGAATGACCGTGTCGTCGTAGCCGACAATGCCGGGAAAAAGCTCGTCGCCGGCGGCCAGCATCTGCAGGAAGTTTTCCCGCACCTCGTCTTTCACCGACCGGCTCTGCCAGCCGCTGTCGCGAAGCTCGGCCAAGGTGCGGGGGAGGTCGCGGGGGGGCTCGGCGGATTCAGCCATCGGGGAAGCTCCTGCGGGTTCCCCGATTGTAGGCAGCTGCCGGAGATTTCTTCAGGGATCTGCCGGGCGATTTTCCGACGCGACGGGGCATTGCTCATGCCATCTCGCCGGACGTTCGCTGCAGCCATCCTGGCCTTCACTCACTCGACGGAAACCTCACTTCGCCATCCTGGCTCCGTTCAGTTTCCGACGCCGCTCGATTGGCATGAGCGATGCCCCTCACCCTTTCGAACTACCGGGAGAACCTTCCGGCAGCGGTCGGCGAAATTCAGCCGGCGGCCGCAGCGGGCTGCAGGGCTGGCAGCCGGATGGTGATGCCGGTGCCCTTGCCGGGGCTGCTTTCGACCCGGATGCGGCCCCGGTGGGCCTCGAGAATCTCTCGGCAGGCGGCCAGGCCAAGGCCGGTGCCCCCCTTGCCGGTTTCGTCGGGGCCGGCCTTGGTCGAGAAGTTGGCCTCGAACATCCGTTCCATCACCTCACGGGTCATCCCGCAGCCGGTGTCACGCACCAGCAGGCTGACCGACTGCCGGGAGGGCGTGGTGGCAATCCGCAGGATCAGCCGGCCGCCGTCAGGCATCGCCTGGCGGGCGTTGACCATCAGGTTGAGCAGCACCTGCTGAATCTGGCCGGGGTTGGCCAGCACCTTGGGCACTTCTGCGAACTCCCGCTCGACCTGGACGCGATATTTCATCATTTCGCGTTCCAGCAGCACCAGCACCTCTTCGGTGAGGGCCACCAGGTCAACCGGCTCCATTCGGGTCGAGGCCCGCTGGCTGCGGGACATCGACAGGACGCTGGCGGTGATCTTGGCCGCCCGACTGCCGGCCGAAAGGATCCGCTGGAGGGCCTTGTCGCGGGTCGGCTGGTCGGGGTGGCGGATCCCCAGCCGGGCGTAATTGAGGATCGTCGTCAGGGCGTTGTTGAATTCGTGGGTGGTGGTTCCCAGCAGTTCCCCCAGCGTCGCCTGCTTGCGGGCCTCGAGCAGCTGGGCCTTGAGGGCGGCAATTTCGGCCGCTGCCCGGTCGGCCCGCAACGCAGGCAGCTCCGCCGGACCATCTACGGCGGGGGTGCTGTTCTGCTGGTTGCCGGCCATCCGCATAATTTTTCCAGGCTGAATACGTTGTCTGGTTGAAACAGGTGGCAGTGCTCGAGCGAGCAGATTCCCCCGAAAAAAGATCGGCGAGCGGCCAAAGGCGGCTTCAACGGCGGCCCCGCGAACCTTTTCGGTGACTTGACCGTTGGAGTCACCATGAGGCCCTCAGGTTTCGCCCGTCCGCAGCGGTGCTGCTGCTTTCGCAGTCGTGTCCGGGCAGACGGCTGGCTATGCTGGATAGACGAGTCAGGCGAATCCGGGCGGTCTTGCGGCCGACATTTGCCTTTCCCCCAATGTGATAAGCATGAAGACACGCAAAGGCTTCACAATCATTGAGCTCTTGGTCGTGGTTGCGATTATCGGGCTGATGGTCGGGCTGCTGCTGCCCGCCGTGCAGAACTCGCGGGAGGCGGCCAGGCGGATCGCTTGCAAGTCAAACCTCAAGCAGATCGGGCTGGCGATCAACATGTACCTCGACCGGGTCACCCGGGGAAAGTTCCCGGTGGCGGCCCAGTTGCCCAGTCAGGAGCCGATCAGCTACGTCGCGGGAAGTCGGCCGCTCTACCCGACGATCGTCTCGCAGCTTGGGCCCTACGTTGAGGATCAGCAGTCCACATTTCGGTGTGCGTCGGACCTTGACTATTTCCAGCGAGATCCCAACTCGCAGCAGGCGATCGATGCGAGTGCGGCGCTCGCAAACATTCCGTCGGCCGAGCGACCGCCGGAGTATCAGGACGGCGTCGTCTCGTTTGAGGGCACGAGCTACGAATACCCCCAGCGGCGGCTGACCAAGGTGGACCTTGACTCGCCCTACAAAATTCGGGGGAAAACCCGGGAAGAAGCCCTGACGTCGCGGCGAATGGGCAGCAACCTCGCGTCGTCCAAGCTCTGGATTCTCTACGAGTTCGACCCTTTCCACGGTGGCGGCCTCGCCTCGCTGTTTGGCAGCGGCGTGGTCGACCTGAACGACCCCGATGATGATGAGGCCTGGACCGCTCCGGACGGGGCCCGAAACTTCCTCTACCTCGATGGTCACGTCCAAAACCTGTAGTCATCATGGCGAATTCCCACTCGCAGTCCCCCGCAGCACAATCCTCTGGTCGCCGCCGGATTGTTACCGGCCTGATCGGCTTCATTTGTTTGGCCGCCCTGGCCGTCTGGTGGCTGTGGCCGGCTGACTTTTCCAACGACCCTCGGGTTGTCGAGATTCGCCGGCTTCAAGAGGAGGCCCGGCAGCGGTTCGCCGCGGGCGGAGGGCCGACCACGATGGCCGAGGCCCGTGACTATGTTGCCAGTGTCGATCAGATTCGGCAAAAGGTCGACGAACTGCCCCCGCAGCTGCAGCGGGCAGCCGGTTCGGGCAGCCGCAACTTCTTTTTTGCCTCGATGCGGCAGCGGATTGATGACTATTACCAGGCCCCGCCGGCCCAGCGTCCAAAGCTGCTCGACCAGCACATCAAGCAGTCTGATCTGATGATGAAGGCGTTTCAGGAGGCGCGGGCTGCCCGCGAGGCGGCGGCCAGCTCAACGGCTCAGCAACAAGGCGGGAATGCCGACTCGGGCCGCTCCCGCTGGGCCAACCGCTCGCAGGATGAGCGGAATGAGTGGTTCAAAAACCGAATCCTTGATCGCACCTCGCCGGAGCAGCGGGCCCGCTATGTCGAGTATCGGCGGGCTGCCACCGAGCGGCGAGAGGAGCTGGGGCTTCCCCGCGGGTGGCCGTGATGAGCCGCGCGGGGTGAGAGGGCGACTTGGGCCATGGCGGATACGCTCGGACTGCTTGCTGAAGCGACTCAACTGGCCCGTGACCTCGGGTATGAGCTGCGCGAGGAGCCGCTGGGTGAGCTGCCGGGTGGCCTCTGCCGGATTGGGTCGGTCAGGCGAATTTTGCTCAACGTCGCCGATGCCCCGGCGGAACAGCTCGAGCGGCTGCTTGAAATTCTTGCCGCTGATGAGAAGTGGGTCTCGGTTCCCGTCAGCCGGCTGCTGGCTCAGCGGTTGCAGCGGGCCTAACTCCATTGCGGTAGAGGCCGCGGCTGTGGATCAGGCATTCGACTGCCCGGGGCGTCCGGAACCGGATGCTTCTGCCGGCCGCCACCGCTTCGCGGAGCTGGCTGGCGCGGATGTCGATGGCAGGAACCTGCACCCGATCGGCCCGTAGCCGTTCGACCTGTGCAGTGGCAAAGAGCTGCCGAAGGGTGGCCTCGGCCAGAATTGCATCGAGGTCATCGACACCCTGCCGGACGAGAATGAGCGGCCGGACCAGTTCCAGCAGTTCCCGTGGCTGCCGCCAGGTCGGCAGGCTGGCCAGGGCATCGACCCCAAGAATCAACCGGAAATCATCAGCGGGAAACCGCTGCCGGAGGTCGCGGACCGTGTCGATTGTAAAGCTCGTCCCGCCCCGCTCGCATTCGTCGGCGAGCACGTCAAAGTCGGGGTGACCGCCGACAGCCAGCCGCAGCATTTCCAGCCGGACGTCACAGGGGGCGAGATTGGCGGCCTGCTTGTGCGGCGGCGTGGCAGCCGGCACGAACAGCACCCGGTCGAGCCCCGCCTGCTCGCGGCAGCATTCGGCCATCACCAGGTGCCCCTGGTGGACGGGATTGAAACTGCCGCCGAAGATGCCCAGCCGTCGCGTCATGCCGCTGCCTGCGTTCGCGTTCAGTACCATGCAACGAAAGCAGTCTACGCTGATGCCCCGATCACCTACCCGTTTTACGTTTCCGATGCCCGATCGTCCCGGCCCGCAACGCGAACTCTTCGGCAGTCGGCCCGACTGGGAGGAGGACGACGTCCGGCAGGGAATGGTGGCGACGGTGGTACTGCCTGAGGGTGTTGACAAGCCGCTTGACTACCTGGTGCCGCCGCAGTTCGCGGCCCAGGTCGAGCCCGGACGCCGGGTGCAGGTGCCGCTGGGCCGGGGCAATCGCCCGCGGTTGGCCTACTGTGTGGCCGTGCGGACGGGTGAACTGCCGCAGCAGCCTCTCAAGCAGGTGGCCGCTGTGGAGGACGACAAGCCGCTGCTGTCGCCGCGGATGCTCGATCTGACTGCCTGGATGGCCGACCGCTGGCTGGCCCGCCGCGGTGAGGTGCTCGAGGCGGTGCTGCCGGCGGGTGTCCGGCTGCGGCGTCGCGTCAAACGGGTACCGGTGCTCGTCGCCACCGGGGTGACGCCTGCCCGCCGGCCGACCGCCAGTCAGCAGGCGGTGCTCACCGCGGCTGCTTCGCCCATTCCGCTTGATGACCTCCTGGCAGAGTCGAGGACGAATCGGGGCGTGGTCAACCGGCTGGTGAAGGCCGGGCTGTTGGCTGAACAGGGCTCGGTGGAACGCGAGCCGGCGCCAGAACCTGCCGGCCCGCTTCCAGACTCCGGTGAGCTGCCAACGCTCTCGGGCGACCAGCAGCAGGCCCTCACCGCTATTCTCGATCCCCTGCGGGCCGGCCGTCACGAAACGGTGGTGCTCTTTGGCGTAACCGGCAGTGGCAAGACTGAGGTCTATCTGCGGGCGGTCGCCGAGACGCTGAAGCATGGCAAGCAGGCAATCGTGTTGGTACCCGAGATCAGCCTGACGCCGCAGACCTGCGAGCGGTTCCGTTCGCGATTTGGCCGGGTCGCGGTGTTGCACAGTCATCTCACCCCGGCCGAGCGGCATGCCCACTGGCGGGAGATCGCCGCCGGCAGGGTCAGTGTGATCGTCGGCGCCCGCAGCGCGATCTTTGCCCCCGCCCCCCGGCTGGGGCTGATCGTGATCGATGAAGAGCACGAGAACTCGTTCAAACAGGCGACCGCCCCCCGCTATCACGCCCGCGATGTGGCCGAATGGATTGCCCGGCGGGAGCAGGTGCCACTCGTGCTCGGCTCGGCGACGCCGGCGCTTGAGACCTTTGCCCGCTGCCTCACCGGCGACTGGCAGATGTGCCGGATGCCAGAAAGGGTGGGCGGCTCGCAGCTGCCGGCGGTGCTGACGGTCGATCTGCGGGACCGCAAGGCCCGGGCCAAGGGGGCGATCAGCCCGCGGCTGGCTGCTGGCATCGAGTGGGCAACCAATGCCGGCGGGCAGGTGATGCTGCTCCTGAACCGCCGGGGGTTTGCTACCCACGTGCAGTGCCGGGCCTGCGGCTATGCCATCCACTGTCCGCAGTGTGACCTCGGCCTGACGCTGCACCAGCCGGGCAGCCGGGGGATCTGCCACGGCTGTGGACTGGTGACCCGGCTGCCGGCCAACTGCCCCGAGTGCGGGGCGGCCGATCTGGTCCATCGCGGCACCGGCACCCAACGGCTGGAGGATCAGGTGCGGACGCAGTTCCGTGGTCTGCGGGTGGCCCGCATGGACACCGACACCATGCGGGCCCGAGGCAGCCATGAGCGAACCCTGACGGCGTTTCGCGAGCACGAGATCGACCTGCTCGTCGGCACGCAGATGATCGCCAAGGGCCTCGACTTTCCCAACGTGATGCTCGTGGGGGTGATCAACGCCGATGCGGCCTTGCATCTGGCCGACTTCCGCGCCTCGGAACGAACCTGTCAGCTGGTGACGCAGGTGGCTGGCCGCAGTGGCCGGGGCCCCCGGGGTGGCCGGGTGGTCGTGCAGACGAGTACGCCCGAGCATCCCGCGATTCGGGCGGCCGCCGCGCACGACTATGAGGCCTTCATCCGCAGCGAGCTGCCGATCCGCGAGGCGCTGCTCTATCCGCCCTATGGCAGCGTGGTCCGGCTGGTGGTCCGCAGCCTTGACGACCAGGCTGCCGCCGACTGGGCCAAGCATCTCGTCGATCGGCTGCGCAAGGCGGCGGAGGGCGAGGCCGCCGTCCGCATTCTCGGTCCGGCCCCGGCCCCCATCAGCCGGATTCGTGACCGCTTTCGCTGGCATCTGCAGGTACACGGGCCTGACGGCGACCGGCTGCGTGACCTCGTCCGCCGCGCGGTCAGCGGCATCAAGACGCCCGACAAGGTGGCCTGGATCATCGACGTCGATCCGGTGGAAATGCTTTAACTGGCTTCACGGAAAGCTCGGGCGTCGTGCCCGACTTTCCTTGGGGCGGAAGGAC
>CALAZQ010000620.1 GCA_937926325.1 uncultured Planctomycetaceae bacterium
GGCCTCCTGCCCGACTTTCCTGGGGGCGGAACCGTGCGAAGCCGAGGTTCGCACGCTCCCGCTGGTGCTGATTGGCGGTGGCTGCTTCACGGAAAACGCCGACATCGTGTCGGCTTTTCCTTGGCGGGCCTCCGCCCGCTGGTGCTCATTGGCGGCATCCTGCCGCCGGGTGGCTTAGAGTGCTGGCTTTACGGAAAGCTCGGGCCTCCTGCCGCCGGGTGGCAGTCGGGTTGGGCGATGGGGGTGGCGTCAAACGTGCTGCGAGTCCGGTCGCTTCCGCTCCCGGCTTCCAATCCGCATCACCGCTTACGAGCGAGGGGGTGCCCATGCCCGCGAGCGAGCTCTGGAAGCGAGCGAAGCCCGGAAGGCGAAGCGAAGCGGACAGGCAGTGAGTGGAGGCCCGGATGGCCGACACGAACGTCCAGCGAGTGGGCGTGGGCACCTCCGAGCGGCTGACTCGTGGGCTGGCTGAACGAGAAGAATCGGCTTTGTGGCCATTCTCTGCGGCCCAGTTATTCCCGCAGGCTGGTGATCACACGGAGCCACAGAGGCACGGAGAGCCACAAGCGGACGATTCGATCAGGCAAGACCATTGGCGGAGTTCGCTGCCGTAAGGGGGTGTGCCTCTGTGCCTCCGTGCCTCTGTGTGCCCCCAAGAAGTGGACGATGCCAGCAGGCAGACAGCAGCGCGGGATGAGCCGAAAATACTGCGAGTCCGGTCGCTTCCGCTCCCGGCTTCCAATCCGCATCACCGCTTACGAGCGAGGGGGTGCCCATGCCCGCGAGCGAGCTCTGGAAGCGAGCGAAGCCCGGAAGGCGAAGCGAAGCGGACAGGCAGTGAGTGGAGGCCCGGATGGCCGACACGAACGTCCAGCGAGTGGGCGTGGGCACCTCCGAGCGGCTCTGCCGACTTCAAAGATTGCTCCCGGCAATTCTCCGTCTGTCGGTGATAAACTCCGGAAGCTTTTCTAATCTTTCTGCAAGGTGTTCGATGGCGTCGGTGCTCGACAGGATCGTGGAACGAAAACGGCAGGAGGTGGCGGCGACGCGGGCGGCACGGCCGCTGGCCGAGCTTGAGTCACTTCTCGCCACTGCTCCGCCGCCGCGCGACTTTTTCGCCGCGGTTGCCGCACCCGGTGGGATGCGCCTGATTGCTGAATTCAAGCGTCGCAGTCCTTCTGCCGGTGAAATCCGGCCCGGGGCCGAGCCGACCGAGATTGCGCGGGCTTATGCCGAGGCAGGGGCGGCGGCCCTTTCGGTGCTCACCGATGGACCCGGTTTCGGTGGCTGCCTTGCCGACCTCGTTGCTGCCCGGCAGGCAGTGTCACTGCCGGTGCTGCGGAAGGAGTTCATCATCGATGCCTATCAGGTCGTCGAGGCCCGGGCCCATGCCGCCGATGCCGTTCTGCTGATTGCCGAATGCCTCGACGACTGCCACCTGCGTAGCCTTTACCGGCAGATTCTCGACCTCGGCATGACACCATTGGTTGAGTTGCACGGCGAAGAACACCTGCAGCGGGTCCTCGATCTCGGGGCGACGCTGATCGGCATCAACAACCGCGACCTGCGAAGCATGACCACCGACATTGGCCATGTGCTGCGGCTGCGGGATCAGGTGCCAGCAGAGTGCGTGCTGGTTGCCGAAAGCGGCATCCGCAGCCGGGCCGATGTCGAACGGCTCGAGGCGGCAGGCATTGGGGCGATGCTGGTCGGGGAGTCGCTGCTGGCCAGTGACGATCCCTCCGCAGCGGCGGCTGCCCTACTCGGCTGATGCAGGAGGAGGCTCCGTTTCTGGTCTACTCACAAACCGGTAGCCTGCCCCGCGGACTGAAAGAAAGTGCTGCGGTTTCGACGGATTCTCTTCAAAGGCCCGGCGGAGGTTCAGCATGAAGGTGTCGACCGTCCGCGTGGCCGGGGCCCGCTCCATGCCCCAGACATTTTTGAGCAGTTCGGCCCGCGACACCACCACTCCCTCATGCTCGATCAGGTAGCGAAGCAGCTTCATCTCGAGGGCGGTCAGTCGCACTGGCTTGTCGTGGCACTGCACCTCCCAGGTGTCGAAGTTCACCCGGACACGGCCAAAGCTGAAGCTGTTTTCAGCCCGTGCCGGTGCATCGCCGCCATTTCCCCGGCGGCTGAGCAGGCTGCGGATCACCGAGAGCAGTTCGTCGAGATCGAACGGTTTTTGCAGATAGACGTCGGCTCCGGCATCAAAGCCGCGAATCCGGTCCTCGACCAGGGTCCGGGCGGTCAGCATCACCACCGGCACCAGGCTGCCACGCGAGCGGAGCGTCTCACAGACCGTGTAGCCACTCATGCCGGGAAGCATCAGGTCGAGAATGACCAGATCGACCTCGGGGTCGTTGCGGCCGAGCACCTCGAGGGCCTCCCGGCCATCGGCGACAGCCGTGACGGTGAAGCCTTCCGAGGTCAGGTTGTACCGGATGCCGATGGCGAGATGGCTCTCGTCTTCGACGAGCAGGATGTGTGGCATGATGCCGGTGGAGTGTACCGCTCCTGCTGGCCGCCGGCGTAGCCGTGCTCGCAGAACCAGACCCAGGCATCGGTGACAGTCTCCGCAAAGGGGCGAAACCGGTAGCCCAGTTCGGTTTGGGCTCGCCTGCAGGAAAAGTTGTGCCGCAGCATCGACATGCCGGCAGCGGCCGAATTGACCGGCGGCTCGCGGCGGAGCACGGTGGCGGCCAGATCGCCGAACCAGCCGGCGGTGCGGACTGCCAGTGGCGGGGCATTGCCCAGCGGTGATCGGCGACCGGTCACCTCGGCGAAGATCCGCCAGGCCTCGAGATAGGTCAGCGGATGCCCGCCGAGGATGTACCGCCGTCCCGTCTGGCCGCGGGCAGCAGCGGCCTCGATACCGCTGACCACGTCCCGGACATCGACAAAGTCGTTCGCGCCGGGCGGGGCCAGCAGACCTTTGCCGCTGCCGACCTCGAGGAGCATGCGGCCACTGGAGGGTTTCCAGTCCCAAGGGCCGATCATGTAGACCGGGTTGACGATAACGGCATCGAGACCCCGGTCGATCTCTGCCAGCACGGCTGCCTCGGCCGCTCGCTTGGTGATGACGTAGGGGCACTCCACCATGCCGCCGGGCGGAGTCTCTTCATCGCCAGGCACGCCATCTGCCCGAAGGCCGAGGGCATCGACGCTGGAAACGTGCACGAAGCGGGCCCCGGCCCGCCGGGCTGCTCGGGCCAGCCGGGCGGTGCCCTCGACGTTGACCTTGTGCATTTCGTCCCGGTGCCGCCAGCCACAGTGCACGACCGCAGCGGAGTGAATCACCAGCCTCGCGCCATCGACCGCCTGTTGGAGGCTGTCTTCGTCTTCCAGCGTGCCGACCCGCTGGTCGAGCGTGAGCCCCTGAAGGGAGCGATCGATACCGTCTGGGCGAGGCCTGACCAAGACCCTGACCTGCCGTCCGGCCTCAAGCAGCCGACGAACCACATTGTTGCCGACCAGACCCGTGCCGCCGGTCACGAGACAGATGCCGTGACCGACGGCAGGCGGGGCGGGGACGACGGTATTCATGGCGATCAAACGAGATTCCTCGGCATCGAGCGAGTCGCAGCAGCGAAAGCCGGCCGCCTCCGGACGATCGCGAGTGAGCAACACCCAGTCACTCTTTGCTTCTTTCCCAACGTGTAATCGGAAAATCTGCCGTCGCAACTTTTGCCAGAGATGGCTCAAACGAGGGGTGCGGCCGTTGACGGTTATTCCGGCCACGCAGCAGAATCAGCCGCACAGGTACCGCGGAGTGATCCCGCACCGCTGGCAGCCGACGAATGAAGGATCGATCCGTCTCTTCAACAAGGAGCCACCGCGTGCCGTCCGTCACCATCGAACCCGTTGACAGCCGCGGAAAGCAGCGACGCTTCATCGACCTGCCCTGGCGACTCTATGCCGATGACCCCTGCTGGGTGCCGCCGCTGCGGCTTTCGCAGGAAGAACTGCTCGGCTTCCGGCCGCATCCGTTCTATGAGCGAAATCGCAGCCAGTCATTCCTGGCGGTTCGGGGCGGCCGCGACGTGGGCCGCATCACGGCCATTGTCAATCGGGGCCACGTCGAGCGGTACCAGGAGAACCGCGGGTTCTTTGGGTTCTTCGAGTGCGATGACGACCCCGAAGCCGCTGCGGCCCTGTTCGCCGCCACCAGGCAGTGGCTGGCCGATCGGGGCATGACCGCCATTCGCGGCCCGGTCAATCCGTCACTCAACTATGAGTGCGGCCTGCTGATCGAGGGCTTCGACACGCCCCCCTTCTTCATGATGACCCACAACCGGCCGAGCTACGCCGGCCTGGTCGAAAGCTGTGGCTTCGGCAAGGTCGAGGATCTCTACGCCTTCTGGGGCGAGATGTCGATGCTCGAAGGAGTCGACTCAAAACTCGGCGTCATGGTTGAGGGTGTGAAGGAGCGGTTCGGCGTTTCGGTCCGGCCTCTCGATCGGACACGGTTTGCCGACGAAGTGAAGATGTTCCTCGAGATCTACAACGCCAGCCTGGCCGGCACTTGGGGCTTCGTGCCGCTCTCAGCCGGAGAGGTCGATCACATGGCCGCCAGCCTCAAACACCTGATTGTGCCGGAACTTTCACTGGTTGCCGAGGTCGAGGGCAGGCCGATTGGCACGGTCTTCTGCCTGCTCGACTACAACCCCCGCATCAAGGCGATCAACGGCC
>CALAZQ010000621.1 GCA_937926325.1 uncultured Planctomycetaceae bacterium
GGTGAGCTTGTCGAGGTCAATCCGCCGTGGCACCGCATCCATGGCCAGGCCGATGCTCTCGGTGAACAGGTCCCAGGTGCCCCAGACAATCACCGCCATGATGACGATGCTGACCACCGGGTCGATCCAGGAAAGTCCCGTCGTCATGATGGCCAGCCCCGCCACCACCACCCCGACTGACACCGCAGCATCAGCCGCCATGTGTAAAAACGCCCCACGGACATTGGCGTCACTCTGACTGCCCCGCATGAACAACAGGGCCGTTGCCGTATTGATGACCACGCCGATCGCCGCCACCACCACCATCGTCAGCCCCATCACCGGGGCAGGCTCGCTAAACCGGTGGACTGCCTCCCAGAGAATGGCCCCACACGCCGCCAGGAGCAGCACGGCATTGGCGAAGGCGGCGTAGATCGTTGCCCGCCGCAGGCCGAAGGTAAACCGCCGCGACGGTGGCCGCCGGGCCAGCACGCTTGCCCCCCAGGCCAACAGCAGGCCGACCACATCGCTGGCATTGTGACCGGCATCGGCCAGCAGGGCGAGTGAGCCACTGAAAAAGCCAAAGGCAAGCTCGACCACCACAAAAGCCGCATTCAGCCCCACGCCGATCAGCATCGCGCGGTCGAGCCGTTCGGGCGTCATGCCATGGGCATGATGATGGCCGTGGTGATGGTGATCGCAGGTCATCGGTACTGCCGCCGGTTACTGGGGCGGAATGAACGGAACGGCCGCAGTCGCAGCCCAAAACCGTGTAGGATCATACGGGATCGGGCCGGATTCTGCCGTCCCCGTCGACGGTCATCTGACGGAAAACCGGGTGGCAGATAATTACGTTCCTGCAGGAGAGACTGTGGTGGCAGAACAGATGCGGGTAGCCGTGATCGGCAGTAGTAGTGCCGGTGGCTGGGGGCACGAGATCGATCAGCTGTTTACCGGTCTACCCGGTGTGCAGGTGGTGGCCGCTGCCGATGACACCGAGGCGGGGCTCGCCGCCGCAGTAAAGCGGCATGGGCTGGGAACCTCGGCCGGCTTTGGCGACTGGCAGAAAATGCTGGCGGTGGTCAAAGCCGACATCGTTGCCATCTGCCCTCGGCATATCGACCGTCACGCGGAGATGGCGCTGGCCGCGACAGCGGCGGGAGCCCGCGGAATCTTCATGGAAAAGCCGTTCGTGCGGACCCTGGCCGAGGCCGATGCGGTGGTGGCAGCCTGCACCAGGACCGACACCAAGCTCGGCCTCGCCCTGGTCAACCGGCACTGCCCCACCATTGCGGCGGTGAGTGGGCTGATCGCCGACGGCAAGCTTGGCCGGCTGTTGGAGCTACGGGCTCGCGGCAAAGAAGACCACCGTGGCGGCGGCGAAGACCTCTGGGTGCTGGGGCCACATGTGCTCGACCTGATGATCCACTTTGGTGGTGCTCCCCAGTGGTGTTCTGCCACGGTCACCCAAGGGGGGCAGCCAATCGCGGCCGACGACCTTGCCCCGGGCCCCGAGGGCCTGCCGCCGATTGCCGGCGACGTCATCACCGCCAGCTTCGGGCTGGCGGACGGCTGTACCGGTTATTTTGCCAGCGTGCGGGAGGCCGGGCTGAAACAGCCCAACTTCGGCCTCACGCTGCTGGGCACCAAGGGCGAAATTCACATCCGTCCCGACCACGTCCCCCAGGCCTACTTTCGGGCCGCCCCGGCCTGGCGGATGAACCGACCCTATCCCTGGACGCCGATCGGTTCGGAGGGCCTCGCCCCTGACCTCTCGGAGCAGGGCGTGGACCGGTCAGCCGAGCGGGCCGGCTGGGGCCAACGGGCGGTGGCCGATCTGGTTGATGCGATCGAATCGGACCGGGAGCCGGAAACCGGGATGTTCGCCGGCCTGACGCTCACCGAGATGAATGCGGCGATCTACGCGTCATCACTGACCGGCCGCCGCCTGCAGTGGCCGCTCGATCGAACAGCCATCGCAGCCGCATTCGGGGGCTGACCCACCGCGGCGTCCCCGCGGAAGACTACCGCTTGGTTGCCACCGGGACGGCCTTCGCCCGGACCTGCCGGGGCTCACTGCTACCGATATTGGCCGGCGGCGGGGCGATCGGCTGCACGGCAATTCCATACATCGAGGGAAGTACCGCCTCGAACTCAGAGGTGGTATTGAGGTCGTGCTCGGGCAGGACCGGCGGGCCAAGCGTGACCGTCGCCGGTTGGATCAGGTCACGGCACCAGATGTCGTGGGGAATGGCCAGGGTTCCCCAGGGGTCGGGCTGCAGGCCGCGGGTGACTGTCGTCGGTGACCAGCCGGTGGAAAGAATCCGCCGGCCAGTGTTGACGAAGTCACGGGCAAGCCAGTCCGGCGGGCTGTACCGGGCGTCGTAGAAGACATAGATCCGGCTCGGCTGCGATGTGGCAAACGTCATCCGGAAATCCTGCCGGAACCGATGCCGCTGAAAGGTCTGAATGAGGTCGGCGCCGACCAATTCTTCTGGAAAGACATCCCCCGGCTCTGCCTGCCAACGGGTCTCCCGCCGGTCGCGGAATGCCCGAACCCCGTCCCGCATGCCACAGGGGACGAGGCCATAGAATCGCCGCAGCTTTGGCCCCTTGACGTTGTCGCTGACGCCACTGATCACCGCCGCTTGGCGGCTGTCGCCGAGCCCCCGATTCCGGATCTCGACGCTATGCAGCCGGCGGGGAGCCTGCGACTTGGTCAGCCGAACCGCCTCGCCATCAAACAGATTGACTGCCCCGGACTGCTTGTGCCGGAGTTCAACCTGGCCGGAAAAGACCGCCACCCGCACCTCTCCGTCGGCAGAGGCATTGACCGAGAATTTGGTGCCCAGATCGACCACCTCGCCGGCAGGGGTAACGACCGTGAAGCCGAAGCCGTCGTCCCCCACATCGACGTCAACCCTCCCCCGCGAGAGATGGAGCCGCATCGGGTGCTCGAACCTTGCCATCAGGGGGGCCTGGCATTCCAGCCGCACCCCAGATCCCAGCTTCATGTCGACGCTGCCCTCCGGCAACACAAGCGCCCGCAGATGCAGCCGATCGCCAGCCTGGAAGCCCGTTACGCCCTCGGTGCGATCGACCTCCACCAATACCGGCTCGCCGATCGCGGCGGCATTCCAGATGCCTCCTGCCACCAGGCTGGCCAGCAGCAGGGAACAGGCCAGCAGCAAGCGAACCGATCGCCCCGACCAGATCGACCGGGCGGCGGTCACCGTCTGAGCGGGCGCTGCCACGGCGTGATTGTCTGGCGATCCACCAAAAATCGCCTCCCGCACCTTTCGCACGAATGCCGGCCGACTCATCTCAGCTTCGATCGCCACCCGAACGGCATCAACAAACGCATCGGCATCGGGGCCAGCCTGATCGTAGAGCATGGCGTCGATGGCCAGATGCTGCTCGAGGCGGGCGAACATCTCCGGATGTCGGCGGAGTGTCTCGGCCACCAGGGCAGCATCCCCCGGGAGCGGCTCACCATCGACAATTCTGCCGATCGCCTGGTCGCTGAGCTGCACGGCGGCATCGTCACGGTGGTCAGGAGAGGGAGCGGCGTGCATGGTGGTGGCAGGACTGGGGACAACAACTGTTTATTGTGACGAAAACACCAGCGGAACCAATTTGAAAGTACGTTCAGTGGCGGTTGAGCGGGGGCACGCTGTCAGGGGCTGGCATTGCCGAGCCGTTCCTGGATGCAATTGAACAGGGCGGCCCGTAGGCGGAACAGAATCTGGCTGACGTTGTTGGCATTGGTGTTTTCGTAGGCGGCGATGACACCCAGGGAGAGCTGTTCAAAGTACCGCTGCTGGACCAGCCGCCGGCTGCGTTCCGGCAATTCCCGCAGGCAGTCCCGCAACGCCGCCACCTGCTGCTCCCGCTGTTCGGCCTGTTCGACTTCGGCGGAGGGGTGGCTCGCCTTCTCGTCGGCCCGGCTCAGCAGGAACTCGGCCACCTCATTGGCCAGCACCCGCCGGCGGCCCTGTCGCCGCAGTTCATTCCGCACGAGGTTGCGGGCGATGGTTCGCAGCCAGGCCCCAAAATTGGTGCCGCGTTCGAACATTGTGAGCTTTTTATAAGCCACGACGAACGTCTCCTGGGCGAGGTCATCCACCGATTCCGGCCGCACACCCAACATCCGAATGAACCCCCTCAGGCCGGACTGTTCCAGTTCGACCTGCTGCATGAACCACTCATTGTCGGGTAATTTTTTCGGCATGCCCGAAGTGTATGTACCCTCCCGCCGGATGCTTACAGAAAATGCCGGAGGCGAGTCCCCTCGTTGCGTCTCAGACGAGGTGTGCCTCTGGAAGCCAGGAGCGGAAGCGACTGGACCGGTAGCGCGTTGAGCAAACTGCA
>CALAZQ010000622.1 GCA_937926325.1 uncultured Planctomycetaceae bacterium
CGGTCCGGTCGCTCCCGCTCCCGGCTTCCATTGCCCACATTTTATCGACGAGGTCGAGGGTGCCCCTGACCGGTTGGCTCAGCGAACCGCCGCGTACTGCCGCAGCAGAGCCTGGGTGCCATCGTCCCCATAGCCGGCCGACTGAAGTGCTTCATACACCTGCTCAGCCACCGCGAGGCCGGGCAGCTGGAGGCCGGTAGCGTCGGCTTCCTCACGGGCGAGGTGAATGTCCTTTACTAGATGCCGTACCAGAAAGCCGGGAGCGAAGTCGCCAGCCAGTGCTCTCGGGGCCAGATTCGTCAGCCCCCAGCTGCCCGCGGCACCGCCACTGATCACCTGTTGGACCGTGGCAGCATCAAGGCCACCAGCCCGGGCGGCGGCCAGGGCCTCACACCAGGCCACCATGCCGACTGCCACGGCCACCTGATTGGCCAGCTTGCACCGCTGGCCACTGCCGGCCAGGCCCAGCCGGGTGACCGACTTGCCGAGCAGCTCAAGCAGTGGGCGGGCCCGATCAAATGCTTGCAGATCGCCACCCGCCATGATTACCAGTGATGCGTTGCGGGCCCCGACGTCACCGCCGGAGACTGGCGCATCGACTGCGGCCAGCCCCCGGGCGGCAGCTGCCGCTGCAATTCGTTCAGCCAGCCGTGGACTCGAGGTGGTCATGTCGATCAGCAGGCTACCGGCTGCCGCAGCGGCAATGATGCCGGCAGCACCGCCAGCCCCAAAGTAGACCTGCTCAACATCACTCGGCAGACCGAGCATCGTGATCGTCACGTCGGCTGCCGCGGCTGCTGCCTCTGGCGTGTCGTGCCACTGGGCCCCGCGGGAGATCAGGGGCTCGGCCTTTGATCGGGTGCGGCTGTGAACATGCAGGGGATGGCCTGCTGCGAGCAGGTGGCCGGCCATGCTCCCGCCCATGATGCCGGTGCCAATGAACGCAATTGGTGCCGCCATCGGTATCTCCGCAGGTCTTGTGCTTCTGCCGACAGATAACAAACCGCCGGAACCAACAGCATATCGCGATCGGCCGACGGCTTCCCGCAACCAGCATCATTCAGCCGCCGGAGCCGGCACTGGGGCTGGCAGCTGCAGCTGCTCAATCGGCGGGGCCAGCAGCCGCAACACGTCGCCACTGGTGTCGACCGCGTCGAGCGACGTGTCGGCTGCCCGGATATCAGCATCGGCCTTCCAGTATTCCTGCCGGGCGGCAATCTCGAGCAAATCGGCATCGAACTTGGCCTGCTCGCGGAGCGTCACCCGCAGGATGTCGCTGCGTCCGAGCCGAAACTGCTCGCGTTCAGCCTCGGCCACGAGGGCCGCCAACTCCTCTTGCAGCAGCGTCTGCCGATGAAACTCAAAGGCCCGCTCCAGCTTGGAATAGGCATCCTGCACCTCGGCCCGGATCTGGTCATAGGTGTAGTCGAGCTGCCGTTCGATCTGCACCAGCTGCGAGTCGACCGACTGCAGCCGGCCGCGGGCATCTCGCCGCTGGGCCGGCATCTGGAAGACCAGCGAGGCCTGCAGCACCTGCCGGTTCAGGCCGAAGGGACCAGACAGTGAACTCTGGCCTGCACCGGCGTCTTGGTTGCCAAGAATCTGGGCGTCGATGCCCGGCTTCATGTCGTTGGCGGCCAGCTTCCGCTCGACGAACAGCTTCTGCCGTTTCAGTGCCAGCTGCCGAAACTCCGGCCGCGAGGTGAGCGCTCGCGAGAGTGATTCTTCAAAGAATGTCACCGTCGGCTGGATCGGCTCGGGCAGCGGCGTCATCCGCCGCGGGCCGGCCAGCACTGGCTTGCCCAGATCGTCCCGCAAAAAAAGCGAGAGGTCGATCGTTGACTGCTGCACCGCCCGGTCGGCCTGCACGATCAGGCCGCGGCGGAGGGCGATGTTCTTCTGGTTGTCGATCCGCTCGACGTTGGCCATCACACCCCGCTCGACTTTGGCGGCAATCTCACCATCCCGCCGAACCGCCAGTTGCTCGAGCCGCTCGGCCGCCTTCTCCCGCTCACCGCTGCCGAGCCAGATCCAGTACGACCGCGTGGCGGCCAGCATGTAGTCGAGCCGGCTGCGGACGATGGTCGGCTCAGCCAACTGCCGGTCGATACGGGCCTTGTCGCGGCCACCGCGGGCCGAGTCGATGGCCCGGTCGCGGGCCAGCGGCATGGTGAGGCCGCCACGAAACTCACCGGCATCGGCTGTCAGTTGACTGAGGTAGTAGGTGGGGAAATTCCCGAGGCCCGTCCGGTACCCGCCGAAGACCTGCATGCCGCCCCGCTGCAGCAGCTGTGAGAGGCCGAAGTTCGACTGATAGCTTTCGTAGGTGCCCGGTGCCAGGGCATTGCCCGCCATGTCGATGTTGGTGTCGAAGGCCCCCATCGCCGAGGTCAGCCGGCCGGCAGCCACCCCCCGCTCCTGCTCGATCGCCCGCAGCAGCGGATAGTGCCGCCGCACGCTTTCGAGCACCTCGCCGAGGGTCAGTGGCTCTTCGCGATTGTCGATGGGCAGGTCACCCGGCAGCACCATCTGCCGCACCGGCTCCAGCGGCGGCGCGGCGGGGGCTGCCGGCGGAATCACGATGTCACCCGCCGGCAACGGCAACGGCTCGAACGCCCCGGCTGAAGCCAGACCGAACCCGCAGGCAGCGATAGCGAGGGCCAGCCGTGTCACCAGTCTCACCCAACCTTGATCTTGGGGGCCTTGGGCTTGCCCTGCTTCGACTTCGGGGTCGGCGCGAGCACCGGCGGGAAGCCGTTGAGCCGTCGCCAGATCTCGAAGCCGAGCGTGACCCGGTTGAGGAACACCCAGCCGATCACCTGGTTGCCCTGCCGCAGAAACTCGGCATCGGGCCAGGCATCGCCCGGCATCACGGCATCGGGCTCGACCAGAATGCGGCATTGGCCGGCCAGGCCGCTGGCGGCATCGACCTGCCTGATCCGACCGCCAAACGTGCCGATTGCCGTTTCCGGCCAGCCTGAAAACTGCACCGCCGGCCAGCCTTCGAACTGCAGCCGCACGTGCGGCATCTCGCCCGCCCGGTCGCGATAGGCCAGCACAATCGGCGCATCGACGCCGTCGAGAAACAGTTCGGCCACCCGGTCGCTGGTGTCGGGCACGATTGTGCACAGTTCATCGCCTTCTCGGACGTACTGCCCGCCCCGGCTCACGTTGGCGGCCACGCGATAGACGACCCCGTCACAGGGAGCCACCACCCGCCGCGCCTTGAACCGTTCAATTCGGTTGTCAATTTCCTGGATGTCCCGCTCGATGCCGAAGAGATCCTGTTCGGCCTGTCGGGCATTACTGTGGGCGACGGCGATTGCCGAGAGGCCGGCGGCATCAGCCTGGACAATGTTGGCCTCGGCGGTGAGCAGGGCCGCCCGAGCGCGAGAGACCTGGGCGTCGGCCTGCTCGGTGTCGGTGACGGCCCGGTCGGCCCGCATCCGGGCCTCATCCCGCGACAGCTTGCTTTCCAACCCGCCGAACCGCGGGTTGGTGAACAGGTCGTCGAACATCTCGTAGCGGTTGAGCTCGAAGTCGCGCGAAAAGGTCGCGTTGGCCTTCGCCTGCTTTGCCACATCGATCGCCTTGGCCGCCGCATCTCGGTTTGCCTCCGCTGCCCTGACGGCCGCCGCTCGAGCCGCTTCCTGCGCCGAAGCCGCCGCCTGCAACTCGGCCAACTCCTGCCGGGCCGCCTCAAGCCGGCCGGCCAGAAACCGGCGCTGGGCCTCAAGCCGGTCCGCAAGCGCCGGATCGTTATCTTCGATATCGACCAGCGGATCGTTCATCTTTACCCGGCTTCCCTCGACGACATGCCATTTCTCGACCTGCCCGGAAACCCGGGCGGTGAGTACCTGCATCCGTTCCACCGGAGAGTAGGCGACGATCGTGCCCCGGCAGATCACCGTCTGCTGCCAAGGTACGAAGGCGAGGATGAATGGGATCGACAGGAACATCAGGAAGACAAAGCGAGCCAGCCACCGCACCGGCCGGGGCGTGACGGTGTGGGCCAGCGATGCCCGATCCTGCGGACTGTGTTCGGGCCGGCGGGACCCGCGGTTTTTTCGGTTCATGTCCATTCCACCACCCTGTCACACCGCTGGCGGATGTCGCTCCGGGCAGTCACCACCACCAGGGTCCAGCTGGCCTCGGGGTCAAAAATGGCATCGAGGAGGTTCGGGCAGGCCTCGACCGCCAACGCGTCGAGCATGCCGACAATCAGCAGCAACCGGGGCTGTCCGGCAATGGCTCGGGCCACGGCCAGCCGGGCAATCTCATTGTTGGAAAAGGGCTGACCGTCAGGGTTGAGCAGCGTCTGCATGCCGTCGGGCAGCCGGGCGACGCGGTCGGAAAGGCCGACCAGGTCGAGGGCCCGGCGAACCTGCGATGCAGTCAGCCAGGTACGACCGAGGCGAATATTTTCCTCAAGAGTGCCGGCAAAGACTTCGGCCCGACCCACGTAGGCAACCTGCTGACGGGTGGCAGCCAGGTCGAGCGACTGGGCATCAATGCCGTCGTACTCCAGCAGGCCTTCCTGGGGAAGCCGTAGCAGGCCGAGGGTTTCCAGCAGTTCGGTCTTGCCCCGAGCCCCGACCACCGCCACCCGCTCACCCGGGGAGAGCTCAAACCGACGGAGGCGGCCGTCAGAGCCCGGCAGTTCAGCCACCACAGCCAGTGGCCCGCCATCATCCAGTCGCTCTCCCGAGATCGGCTCCGGCGGCAGCGTGTCAAGAATGCCGAGCTTGTCGAGCGTCGCCTGGAGGTCATAGAAGATCTCGACGTACTTGCCGATCTTTGACAGCGCAGCCAGCACCAGCGTGACGATCAGTTCACTCGCCACCAACTGGCCGAGGGTCAACTGCCGATTGATCACGAGCCAGCCGCCCAGGCCCAGCAGCACCGTGCTGCCGACCGCCTCGAGCATCAGGGCAAAGAGCGTCTGCCGCCAGATGATTGAAAAATGCCGCTTACGGGCCGAAACGTAGCGGTCGGCGAGGATGTCGGCCCGGTCGATCGCCAGCATCGCCCCCTCACCGCTGCGAAAGGTGTGGGGGCAGCGGGCGATCTCCTCGAGCCAGGCAGCCATGTCAAACTTGGCATAGCTTTCGGCGATGCTCGACTTCACGCCACCGATCCCGAGGCCGACCAGCATGAATACGACCAGGCCCGCCAGCACCAAGGCAAAGGTGAGCAGATAGGGATGATAGAAGCCGAGCACAACCAGGCCGACCATCGTCATCATGATGATGCCGATCCCCTCGACCAGCAGGGTGGCGATCGACTTCTGGCCTGAGGAGACCTCGAAGAACCGATTGACGATGTCGGCCCTGTTCGAATTATCAAACGAAGCGATGCTGGTCCGGCTGAGCCGGTCGGCAAAGCTCAGTGCCGTCCGGGCAAACAGCCGCCGCTGCAGGCACTCCGCCACATAGGTCTGCATCGCCCGGAGCGATGCCGAGACAAACAACAGCCCGAACATCACCATCGCGAGTACGAAGACCGGCCAGAGCAGGATGCCGAAGGCGACCGTATTGACCAGCGCCTCGATCGCCGCCGGAGCCACCAGTGACAACAGCCCCACCCCCAGCGCAAAGGCCAGCAGCGTAAAGACATCGGTCCACTCCAGTTGGAGCAGTTCCGTCAGCCGCTTCCAGGGCCGCTTCCCCGGCGGCATGGCAGCACGACGGCGGTGGCCGGGCTGCTCTGCTGCCGGATGGGGTGCTGCCACCGCATTCACCATGGTTTGACTCCGGGGCTCACCTTGGAGAGCGGACGGGCAATCCGCCGGTTGGCTCGGCGGCGGGCCAGGCGGCGGGCGACGGTGTGCCCGACCCGCGTGGTTGCCCGGTCGACCGCAACCTCCCAGTTGACGTCTGTCACCTCGGCCACCACGTCACCAGCCTCTCTGAGCCGCACCACCACGCGGCAGTGCTTGTCGAGACCACCGCGAGGTCCGTTCTGATCCTCCAGCACCACCTGCACCCGCTGGATATGGCCGCTGAACCGGGCCAGGGCAAACTGCAGCCTTCGCTCAATGTGGGCAACGCAGGCAGCAGGCACCCGACCACCAACTTGCTTGAGTGACCAAATCATAGCACTTCTCCCCCAAAAAACTGAAGCAACGGTGGGTGGTGAGCCGTTTCGCCACCCTTCTATCGACATGATTAGGGCGGGCAAATCACTTCGACACACATGAATGTTCCGATAGAATTCATAGAAAAATTCTATGGGTTGCCGAAGCGATGGACTGGCTGAATTACCACCACCTGCTCTATTTCTGGACCGTCGCCCGCGAGGGTAGCATTGCCGCAGCCTGCCGCCGGCTGCACCTCACCCAGCCGACAGTTAGCAGCCAGCTGAAGCAGCTTGAGCAGTCGCTCAAGGCCAAGCTCTTTGAACGCCGTGGCCGGTCGCTGGTGCTCACTGACACTGGCCGCACGGTCTATCGCTATGCCGATGAGATCTTTTCGCTCGGCCGGGAGCTCACCGATGCCGTCGCCGGGAGAGTCACCCGTGACGGCCTGCGGCTGGTGGTCGGCGTGGCCGACACCCTGAGCAAGCTGATCGTCCATCGACTGCTGATGCCCGGGGTGCGGCTGGCGGGAGAAGACGTGCTGGTCGCCTGCATCGACGGCGACCCCGACCGGCTGCTGGCCCAGCTGGCGTTGCACGAGCTCGATGTCGTCATCAGCGATTACCCGGCCAACCCCCGGCTGGGCATGCGGGCCTTCAACCATGCTCTGGGTGACTGCGGCGTCAGCTTCTTCGCCCGGGCTGACCTCGCCCGTCGGCTCCGGCGGGGCTTTCCCCGTTCGCTCGACGGTGCCCCGATGCTGCTGCCGGCTGGGAACGCCGCCCTGCGGTCGGCGGTCGATCAGTGGTTTGATGGCCTCGGCATTCGTCCGCTTGTCCGGGGTGAGTTCTCCGACAGTGGCCTGCTCAAGGCCTTTGGCGCCGAGGGGGAAGGCGTGTTCCTTGCCCCGACTGCGGTTGAGGCTGATGTTCGCCGAATGTACCGGGTCAGCGTGATTGGCCGGGACGAACACCTGCGGGAACGGTTCTACGCCATCTCGGTCGAGAAGCGGCTGGCCCATCCGGCGGTTGTGGCCATCACCCAGGCCGCCCGGCTCAGCCTGGCTG
>CALAZQ010000623.1 GCA_937926325.1 uncultured Planctomycetaceae bacterium
CGGCTGCTGCGGGCGGTGCCACAACTATGGCAACCGCAGCCGGCCGATCCGGTGCGACGGACTGACTGGCGGCGTGACCGACTGCTCGTGGTGGGGCTGGGGCTGACCGGAGTGGCGGTCGTGCTCGCCGCAGCCGGGGCGATCGGCCGGATCGAGCCGAGCTATGCCCTGGTGGTGCTGATGTTCACCAGTTTCATGGCGGTGCTGTTCTCCGGCTTTCCGATCGCCTTTGTGCTAGGCGGGATCGCCGTTGTCTTTATCGGCGTCGGCTATGCCGCCGACTATGCCGGCTACACACTCAATGCCGCTCACCCCGGCACCAAGCTCTACCTCGGCACGGCGGCCGGTTTCGTCAACCGCATCTACGGTGGCTTGTTGACCAAGCCGGAACTGGTCGCCCTGCCGATGTTTATCTTCATGGGGCTGCTACTTGACCGCAGCGGCATGGCTGAGCGGATGATGCAGGCGATGCAGCGGCTCTTTGGCCGGGTCCGTGGTGGGCTGGCGATCAGCGTGGTGCTGATTGGCATCCTGCTCGCAGCCAGCACCGGCATCATCGGAGCCTCTGTGGTGCTGCTGGGCCTGATCAGCCTGCCGGTCATGCTCGGCCAGGGCTATGCCCGGCCGCTGGCTGCCGGCACCGTCTGTGCAGCCGGCACGCTCGGGATCCTCATGCCGCCGAGCATCATGCTGGTGATCATGGCCGACCAGGCTTCGGTGCCGGTCGGCGACCTCTTCCTGGGGGCGGTCCTGCCGGGGGCGATTCTGGCGGGGCTCTACCTCGTCTATCTGCTCGCCGTGGGCCTGCTGGCCCCGGCGCAGGCCCCACTGGTGCCGGCGGAACCGCTGTCAGCGGCGGTCGTCATCGATCTGGCCAAGGCCATCCTGCCGGCTCTGACACTTATTGTCATGGTGCTCGGCTCGATCTTTGCCGGGGTGGCCACCGTCACCGAGGCCAGTGGCATCGGTGCGGTCGGCGCCAGCCTGCTGGCAGTCGGCCACTGGCTGCGGGCAGGCCGGAACGAGCAGGCCAGGCCGAGCATCGCCACCCTGGCCAAGGAAGGCTGGCAGACCTGCGTCGATGCCTTCCAGATCACCGGCTCGATTGTCGGCATTCTCATCGGCGCGACCTGCTTCGCCTTCATCCTGCGGGAACTCGGCGGGGACGGGCTGATTCGGCTGGGCCTCGAGAGCCTGCCACTGGGGCCGTACGGGGTAATCGGCACCATTCTGGCGGTGATCTTCCTGCTGGGATTTTTTCTCGACTGGATCGAGATCACCATCATCGTGCTGCCGCTGGTCGTCGGCACGGTCGGCCAGCTGGACTTCGGCTTTGTGGAGCCGGCGGGCTTCCAGCGACCGGAAGATTTTGCCGCCGCCCGGGCCACGGCCAATACCATCTGGTTCTGCATCCTGATGGCGGTCTGCCTGCAGACCTCGTTTCTGACACCGCCGGTCGGCTTCGCGCTGTTCTATTTGAAGGGCGTGGCCCCGCCGGAGGTGAAACTCCTCGACCTCTACCGGGGCGTGGTGCCATTTGTCGGCCTGCAACTGCTGGGGCTGCTGCTGGTGCTGCTGCTAGGTGGCCCCCTCGTCCTCTGGCTCCCCCGGCAGGTCTACGGCTGGTGATGGTTGCCTGGCCCGGCTGTCCGTGATCAATCCGCCGACGCAGCGAGCTCTCGCGTGAGTCGTTGCTTGATAACCAGCGAGCCGGCCGACACCACAAAGCACCAGGCGGCAAGCGCCAGGCACTGGGTGGGCACATCGACGCCCTGATCGATCAGCAGGCCGGTCAGGCCCGGACCGATGGCGGTCGAAAAGACCATGATCGTGGTGGACAGCGACCGGATCGCGCCGAGATGCCGGGTGCCGTAGAGCGTCGGCAGGAAGGCGCCCCAGAGGGCGCTGGCCATGCCCATCGTGACGCCCATCAGTGCCAGGGAGACGTACCAAAACGCGACATGGCCGGCCGGGCCGATCACCGCCATGCCCAGACCGATCGGCAGCAGCAGCACTGGCAGCAGCCGCTGGCCGCCGAAGCGGTCGACCGCCCAGCCGGCAGAGAACGAGGCGATGACGCCGGCGACGGCAAAGCAGGTGAAGCCGGGCGCCATCGCCACCAGGCTCCAGCCCTTCACGCTGGCAATGTTGGTCTGCTGAAAAAACAGCACCGTCCCCATGAAGCCCGGGGTCAGGAGTGTCGGGAGGAGTGCCGGCAGCAGCCAGTGCCGAACCGCCTCCCGCCGCTGCCAGTGCCGGCCGCCGAGACCGGTCTGCTCCTGCTGGGCTGCGATGGTCTGCGGGGTGCGGCTGCCGGCCAGTAGCCAGCCGATCAGCGGCGCGACCGCCAGCAGCAACAGGGCGGCGGCGGCCGCCCAGAGGGATCGCCAGCCGAGGGTGTTGATGGTGAGAATGGCCGGGGCAGCCAGCAGGATTTCACTGGCCGGATAGCCGAGGTTGGCGATGGCCACCGCCCGGCCCCGCTGGGCGACAAACCAGCGGCCGATGGCGGTCATGGCGATATGGCCGAACATCCCCTGGCCACAAAACCGCAGCAGGAACAGCGAGCACCCCAAGAGCCAGACCGAGCGGCCGGCGGCTATGCCGGCGGCGGCGGCGGCAAACCCGCCGGCGGTGCCGATGGCGACCAGCCGGGGCGAGATCCGATCGACCACCGAGCCCTGCCAGAACATCAACGCCGCCGAGGCGAGGGTGGCCAGCGTGTAGAGGCCGCCCCAGCTGCCGTCACTGAGGCCGTACTCCTGCTTGATCGCCCCTGCCGACAGCGAGATGAACCAGGTCTGGCCGCAGGCTGAGGCAAAGGTGAGCAGAAAGCCGGCGACAAGCCAGCGAAGGTTGTCAAGCAAAAAACGGAGCATGGGGCAGGCCGGGTGCGGGGAAGCTCATCCCACCACGTTCCTGGCGGAGATACAATGCGGGCCGCCCGATACCGTCCGGCAGACCACTTCCCAGCGATGCTCGGTGGCCGCGACACCCGCGATGGAGCAGACTGTGGATAAAGTCTGCCGCCGCAGGAAGCGGCGACCGGCAACCTCGAAAACCCTTGGCGTTTGCGGGTTTGCCCTAGGTGGACTATCGTTCGCCCGCATTCGCGGGCAATGGCCATGGAGGGTTTTTTCCACGGATCGTTAGCCCCAACCGCTCACCTGAAGGACGTTCCCATGCAGATGTTCCGCCACGGTTTCCTCGCCCTGCTACTGCTCATGCCGATCGGCCTGGCCAGCGCGGCCGCGGCCGACGGCATATTTACGGTCGTTGAGCATGAAAACGGTGGGGCCACCGTTTCCCTCGACGGCGAACCCTTCACGACCTACGTCGTCGATCAGGGCAACAAGCCGTTTCTCTGGCCGGT
>CALAZQ010000624.1 GCA_937926325.1 uncultured Planctomycetaceae bacterium
CGGCCGGCCGATCGCCCAGCTGCTGTAACGCCGGCTGGCCGCGGGCAGCCCGAACCGCTCCCGCCCAAGGTCGCACCACCGGCCGCGCTGACATTTCCCGTCGCCGAGGATTGGTCGCCATTGATGAGGAGTGTGCCGGCGTTCACCGTGGTGGTGCCCGTATAGGCATTCGTGCCCGAGAGGGTCGTGGTGCCCGTGCCGCTCTTGATGACGGCGAGGCCGGTGGTGGTCACGTTGCCGCTCACCACGAAGTTGCCCGCGCCCGTCACGGTGAACGTGGCGCCGGCGGTCGACGTGGCGCTGATGCCGCCGGAGAGGGTCAGGGTCGGCCCGGCCACGGTGTTCTCGATCCCGCCGTTGCCGCTGGCAGTCGACGGCGCCGTTGTTCCCGTCGCGATGCTGATGGTGCGGTTGCTCGATCCACCGGAGGCTCCGGTGAATCGCAGGGTGCCATTTCCGGCATTCAAACCACTCTGGCCAAGGATGATCGACGAGCCTTTGCCAATGGCGGAGTTCGTGCCGCTGTCTGCGATCGAGCCGATGGACACGACGCCGTTTTTGATTTCGGTGAATCCGTCGTAGTCGTTGTCGTTGTTCGCGAAGATCCACGTGCCGGGATCGGTCTTCAGCACGCCAGTCGCGACCGAGATTCTGCTGTTTACGGTGTTGTTTCCCGTGCTCGTCTGGGCGTAGAGCGGAGGCGTCAGCACACAGGCGATGGCTCCCCAGAGCATCGTTTTGAGCGATCGGTGTATCGGTGATCCTTTCGTCTCGTCAGGAACTGTAGGTCAGGCGCTGCAGTTGGATTGGATGCATGATCCTGTCGAGCAAAAACCTGCAGGCCCTGAAAATCCCCGGGTTCAAGGCCCTGCCGCGTTGACGCCCAAGTTGTCTGGGTTGTCGGCCGCCACTCCCGCCGGGTGTATGGCCTCTTGCACCTCCACGGGAAGCATTTGCCGGCACGATTTTTTTACGACTTGTCTCAGTTCCTTTCCGTTTTTTAAATCCAGGGAACAAAGCGGTGGCTTATCGTCCGGCTGATACCGCGACGGCCAGCGTTCCCCAAACAGCCGTCGCGATGTGACCCCCCGGGGATCGACCACGATCAGGTGGAGCGTGCCGGTGGGAATGGCGGTGCAGGCCTGCCCGACGAGCCAGGCCGCGGCCCGCACATCATGGGGGGCGTGGAAGTCGTGGGCGATATCGAGGAGCGTGCGGAGCGCCCGTCCATGCAGGAGCCGCCCCTTTACTATCTCCGCAACCTAGCCGGAGCCCGTACCGAAATCAGTGGTGAGGGCGACGATGCGGGGAATGGCTGCTTGCATCCGACCCCCGCCGGCACACCTCGGTCACGCTGCCGGCTACCGCGGCTGCGTCGGCCTCACCGGTAGCGACCTGGTCGGCCAGCAGCCGCACGGCCCACGCCCGCACCGATGGATGCGCGTCGGCCAGCCGACCCGTCAGCCACTCCGCATCGGCTCCTCCCACGGCATGGGCTCCCCACAGGCCGCGAAGCCGCCGCGTGGGATCGGCATGGGTTTCAGCGAGCTGACGCAGCTCCGCGGCCGGCCGCGTCACGTCTTGCCCGGCGACTCCACGACGGATTGCCGCGATAGTAAGTGCCGTAAATATTGTAACTCATAATCAAACCTCAACCGCCCGCTCGTCGGTGGTGATGGCGATCGGCTGGCAGAGGTCGGGCTCGGCGGCGAAGAGTTCCACCCGAAAGCCGGGCGGTACGGTGATCCCGCGGACGAGGTCGGCCGCAGCCGGTGGCTCGTCGCCGGCCTTCTGGGTATTGACGGCGTGGGTCGAGAGGTCGGCGGCCATGCCACCGACAAATCTGCACAGGCCAAGAGCGAGAAGAAATGGGAAAGCTCGTCGCATGAGAGGGCACCTGGCTCCGGTTATTCAGACCAGCGCTCGCGCACGACCAAAACATCATCGACCAGATCGGGTAGCCAATCCGTGAACGTCGCCCACACGACGTCGTGATCGATCGAGGCATAGCCGTGAATCAACACGTTTCGGAAGTCGACCGCTGCCGCCGCGTGGCGGATGCCGGCGAACAACGCCGGTTCACTCTTCCGAAGTCGCGACAGGGCTTCCCCGAGGATCTCGAATTTCCGCTCGAAGATGACCTGCAGTCCTCTTGGGCGAGGTACTGATCTCGCGAAAGGCCGGCAGCCCGCTGCTGCATGAAGTCGGCAGCCGAGAGAATATCGGCAAGGAGCCCCGACACATTACGCGGCGACATACAGGGGAATCCGTGTCTCGGCGAGTTCCGCCTTGAAAAATTGGTTCTTCACCCCGGCAAGGCTGATCAGGTCGATCCTTTCATCAAACAGCTCGGCAAGCGTGCGATACAACCGGAAAAACTGTGCTGCGGGACTGCGATCCGGGGCCAACTCGACCAAAAAATCGACGTCGCTTCGGTCGGGCTGATAATCGGGCCGGGTTGCTGATCCGAACAGCCACAACGATTTTACACCGGCTTCCTTGCATGCGGCTTCGATGTCGCTGCGGCGCCGCTCGATATTCGGTGGAATCGTTGTCATAGGTTGTTCAACGACATGGGAATAAGATCACGGCACGATGCTTCGTTCGTAAGTGTCACCCCAGTGTAGTCTCCGGGTGAAAATCAGGGACGGGAGTGAATTTCGAGGCCGGGTTGCGATGGAGTTTTTTTCGACGTGGCGAAAGTCACTCCCGTCCCGGATTTACGCGAGGATGTCGCGGAGCACGTGGCCGTGGACGTCGGTCAGCCGCCGCTGGATGCCGTTGTTGTAGACCGAGAGCTTCGTGTGATCGATGCCGAGCAGGCGGAGCGCGGTGGCATGGAGGTCGTAGCAGTAGGTCGGGTGCTCGGCCGCCTTGAAGCCGAGTTCATCGCTTGTGCCGTACGACGTGCCCCCCTTGATGCCGCCACCGGCCATCCAGACGGTGAAGGCGCCGGCGTTGTGGTCACGGCCTTTCCCCTGCGCCGCCGGCTGCCGGCCAAACTCGGTCTGGCACATCACGAGCGTGGTGTCGAGAAGCCCGTGGGCCTTGAGGTCTGAGAGCAGGCCGCTCGCGCCGCCGTCGAGGATCGGCCCCCAGTAGCCATGATCGCGGACGAGGTCTTCGTGGCTGTCCCAGTTGGGCCGGATCTTCTTGGCCGTCGTGTTTTCGGCGCCGCAGTAGATCTGCACGAACCGCACGCCCCGCTCCACGAGCCGCCGCGCCAGGAGGCATTGCCGGCCGAAGGGCCCGATCTCGGGATGGTCGAGCTGATAGAGCCGCTCCACGCTCTCGGGCTCTCCGGCCAGGTCGGTCACCTCCGGAGCCGAAAGCTGCAGCCGGGCGGCGAGCTCATAGGCGGCGATCCGCGCAGCCAGATCACTGTTGTCGGCCCGCGGCTCCAGATGGCGGGCGTTCATCACAGCCAGAAAATCGCGGCCCGCGTCGTCGCCGGCCACGAGCCCGGCATGGTCGTCGGCCGCGAAGAGATCGGCGATCGGCGGCAGGCCCGCGGCGGTCTCGATCACGGTGCCCTGATGGATCGCCGGCAGGAAGCCCGCGCCCCAGTTCACCGGCCCGCCCGGCGGCAGCCCGCGGGGATCGGGGAGCACGACGAAGGCCGGCAGGTCGTCCGACTCGCTGCCGAGGCCGTAGGTCACC